>DASWBF010000464.1:0-3023 GCA_036390735.1 Mycobacterium sp.
GGCGCCGGTTGACCGCAGCGGCCCGGCGGCCGCCAGGAGCGGGCCGGCAGGTCGCCAAACGGCACTGTCAACTTGAGCAATCCGAGGGCGATTTTCGCCGGTTCGCCTCCGCGATTCACCAGGTCGCGTGTGACGTATGAGGCTTATGCGGTTAGCAGAACGTCCACACGACCTCAAGTTGACAGTGCCATTGCACCCGTCGCCCACCGGTGCCCACGACGACGCGTCCACGCCGCCGCCTGGTAGCCGAGGTGATCACACTGGAGGGATGGGCATCCCCGAGGCTGCGGAGTCAGCGGCCGAGACGCCGACGTGTTACCGGCATCCCGGCCGCGAGTCGCATGTCCGCTGCGCCCGTTGCCGCCGCTACATCTGCCCGCAGTGCATGCGCGAGGCCACCGTTGGGCACCAGTGCGTCGAGTGTGTCGACGCGGGCGCCAGGACGGTGCGACGGCCACGCTCGCGTTTGGGCGGGAAGCAGCGGCCGGGCACGCCGGTCATCACGTACGCGCTGATCGGGCTCAATACGCTGGTGTTCGTCATCGACGCCGCGTCGGCACGCGTGGAAAGGCTGCTGACGCTGTGGTCGCCGGGCGTCGCCCACGGCGAGCTGTACCGCTTGGTGACCTCTGCGTTCGTGCACTACGGGGTGATGCACCTGCTGTTCAACATGTGGGCGCTCTATGTGGTGGGCCCGCCGTTGGAGATGTGGCTCGGCCGGTTGCGGTTCGGCGCGCTCTACGCGCTCAGCGCGTTGGGCGGTTCGGTGCTGGTGTATCTGCTCTCCCCGCTGAACGCTTCCACCGCGGGTGCGTCGGCCGCTGTGTTCGGCCTGTTCGGCGCGACGTTTGTGGTGGCAAAGCGGCTGCACCTCGATGTCCGTTGGGTCGTCGCGCTGATCGTACTCAACCTGGTTTTCACCCTCGCGGTTCCGGGGATCAGTTGGCAGGGCCACGTCGGCGGACTTGTCACCGGTGCGCTGGTCGCGCTCGGTTACGTGTACGCACCCCGGCAACACCGAAACCTGGTGCAGGCAGCAGTGACGGGCGCCTTCGTGGTGCTGTTCGCGGTGTTGATCTGGTGGCGGACAACGCAGCTTCTCGCGGAGTTCGGCCGGCCTCTCGGTCTTGGTTGAGCGCGTGCTGCAGCGGACTGCGTTTCGTTGCGGTCTCGGCCGCCTTGTCTGCTGGCGGGTCACCCAAGAACGGCGTCGGCCATCGACTGTCCACCGCGCGCGTACGACGTGAGCTCACGCACCAGCCGCGCCGATCTGGCTTTGGTGTTTGTGTCGTACCTGCCGGCCATCGCGCCATCCTTCCTCGGCAGAGGGTGTGCACGAAACCCGGGATAGTTCACCCGATGCTTGCCAACCGGTTCTTCGAAAACCGGTGCAGCGCAGGGGCGAGGCATCAACCGTTATGTTTGTCGCGCCAGCCGATCCATTCCCGCAGGGGCTCGAGGTCGTAGTTGGGGCCACCGATGGTCCAGGTGAATAACGTGAACCCGAGTTCGCGCAGTTGGTCGGGTGTGGCGTGGTCACCCGCCTCGTCGACTGGGATAGCGGGAGACGGCACGATGGGACCGGAACGTTCGATGTCGTTTACGTCGCGCCCGACCGCCCGGCAATGCTGTTCGAGCACATCCACCTTGTGGCGCAGGCTGTCCCGGTCGCCGAAAGCGTGCCAGATGTCGGCATGCTCTGCGACGATCCGCAGTGTCTTCTTTTCGCCGCCCCCACCGATGAGGACCGGAATCTTGCGGGTCGGTGGGGGGTTCAGTCGGGCCAGCCGGTGCTCGATTCGCGGCATCGCCGCGGCGAGGCCGTCGAGGCGTTGCCCTGCCGTGCCGAACGTATAGCCGTATTCGTCGAAGTCCTTCTGCCACCAGCCGGCGCCGATGCCCAGGATGAGCCGTCCACCGCTGATGTGATCGACGGTGCGGGCCATGTCGGCCAGCAGGTCCGGGTTGCGGTAGGCGTTGCAGCTCACCAGGGCACCGATCCCCACCCGGCTGGTGGATTCGGCCCAGGCGCCCAGCACCGTCCAGCATTCAAAAACCTTGCCGTTCGGGTCGCCGGAGAGTGGGAAGAAGTGGTCGTAGTTGAACACGATGTCCACGCCGATGTTTTCGGCTTCCCGGGCGGCGCGGCGGACCGTGTCATAGTCGGCATGCTGCAGCTGCAGATGAGCGGCAACTCGGATGGGTCTGTCCACTGGCGTCATGCTCGAAATCCTTTCCTGATCTCAGCGCCGGCTCACTTCCCGCCGAAACGAGGGAGCCGTGACCTCGAAGGGAGAGGCGTCCAGGTACGGCATCGCTTCGCTTCAGCGGCAATGATCCCAGTTCTTCTCGCCGCTGCCTTCAGCAGCCGGGTCTTTGGCGGCACGGGGTGAACGCGCTGGGTGGATGGCTACCGTCCCGCGATCACTCCGTTTGGCGGCGGGCGCGTTGATTTATGTCGGTGGGTTCGGCACCTTTGATCGCCGGCGGTGAAGGCGTGGCTCGTTGCGATCGCATCGTCTGGCCCACTTCTGCCGCGTAGCGCACCTGCGCCGCGGTGTACATCCAGCCTTTCGGAGTCCAGGTACGCGGAACCACCTGGGCCGCAGCAGGTTGCGGTAGTCCGGACGCTGCCGCCACGTCCTTGATGGTGAACAGACGACCCGTATCGGGCTCCCCGTCGTCGGGTGTTGTGGTGTCTTCGTGGACGGCTTCGTCGGGCATACATGTAGATTACGGCGACCATGACGGCCGGTCTTCGATTGCCGGTGTTGCAGACGCCGTGCAATCTGGGCCGGTGCGGGTTCGTCGGCCAGGATGGGCATTTCGTCTGGCCCGGTGCGCCCTGGTCGCCGAGCAGCAGCCGCGGACCCAGCGGAGGGACCGGCAACACCGCTGGTCGGCGCAGGACATGCGCGAGCGTGCGAGTGTAGTCGACGTTGCGAACCGGTTCTGGGGCAACCGCATTCACCGGCCCGGACAGGGCGGTGTCCCACAGCCCGCGATAGTAGGTGTCGACGAGG
>DASWBF010000465.1:0-5946 GCA_036390735.1 Mycobacterium sp.
TTCGCGCAGCGGCGCCAGCATCCTGCGCTCGGCCGCGATTCCTTCGGCCAGTGTCTGGTCGCCCTGCAGCGGATGGCTTCGCCGCACATGCTCGTAGCGTCGGACGAGGACGTCGTCGGAGGCCTCCAAGAACAGCACCCGCGGGTGAATGCCGCGCGACGCCAAATCCTCACGCACCCATTCCAAGTCGCCGGTGAACCCGCGGGAGCGCACGTCGAGCACGACCGCCAGCTGAGTGATCCGCGACCCGGCGGCCAACCCGAGGTCCACCATCTGGGCGATCAGCTCCGGTGGCAGGTTGTCGGCCACGTACCAGCCCAGGTCTTCGAGCACCTTGGCGGCGGTACCGCGCCCTGCTCCGGACAGCCCGGTGACCAGGACGACGTCGATGCCGGATCCCGCCGCAGCCGCCTCGTCCCGGTGGCCGCCCCGCAGCTCTTCGCCCGTGCCCTGGTCTGTCATCCGGATGCCCTGGTTCGATCTTCACCCATTGCGGCGGCCTCCGCGCTGGTTCCCGCCGAATCGGTCACCCCGAGCGCCTCGAGCACGGCCCGCGCCGTCGCCACCCCGATTCCCGGCACCGCGGTGATCTCGTCCACCGACGCCTGCTTCAGCCTGGCCACCGACCCGAAGTGCGCGACCAGCGCCTTGCGCCGCGCCTCGCCCAGCCCCCGTACCGAGTCCAGCGCCGAGGCGGTCATCCGCTTGGAGCGCTTGCTGCGGTGATAGGCGATCGCGAACCGGTGCGCCTCGTCGCGGACGCGCTGCAGCAGGTACAGGCCCTCGCTGTTGCGGGGCATGATCACCGGATCGGGCTCCGACGGCACCCACACCTCTTCGAGCCGCTTGGCCAGGCCGATCACCGCGACGTCGGTGATGGCGAGCTCGTCGAGCACCGCCTGCGCGGCGTTCACCTGAGGCGCACCGCCGTCGACCACGAAAAGGTTTGGCGGGTACGCGAACCTGCGCGCCCTTGGCTCGGCCTGCGCAGCGTCCGACAGATGCCGCAAGAACCGGCGCCGCGTGACCTCCGCGATCGACGCGACATCGTCGGACCGTCCGCCACCGGCCGCTTCGCGGATCGCGAAATGGCGGTAGTCCGAGCGCTTCGGCAACGCGTCCTCGAACACCACCAGCGACGCCACCACGTCGGTGCCCTGCACATGGCTGACGTCCACGCACTCGATGCGCAGCGGCGCTTCAGCGAGCCCGAGCGCATCCTGAATACTCTGCAGCGCTTCGGATCTCGCGTTGAAGTCGCCGGCTCTCTTCAGCTTGTGCTGGGCCAGCGCCTCGGCTGCGTTGCGCTGTACGGTTTCGGCCAGCGCCCGCTTGTCGCCGCGCTGCGGAACCCTCAGAGACACCCGCGAGCCACGCAGCCGGGACAGCCACTCCGCAAGTTCGTCGGTGTTTTCGGGCAACACCGGTACCAACACCTGCCGCGGTACGGGGTTGGTGAACTCGTCTGCGGCGCCGTCCAATTCGGCCTGCTCGCCGTAGAACTGGGTGAGGAACTGCTCCACCAGCACCTGGTGGCCGGATTCGCCCGGACCAGCGGACTTCTCGACGATCCACCCGCGCTGACCGCGCACCCGGCCGCCGCGAACGTGGAACACCTGCACCGCGGCCTCCAGGTCGTCGTCGGCGAACGCGACGAGGTCGGCGTCGGTGCCGTCACCGAACACCACGGCCTGCTTTTCCAGCGCGCGTTTGAGCGCAGAGATGTTGTCCCGCAACCGCGCCGCCCGCTCGAAATCCAGCGTGGCGGCGGCCTCGTTCATCTGCTGCTCCATGTCGCGGATCAGCCGATCGGTCTTGCCGGACAGGAAGTCACAGAAATCGAGCACGATCTTTCGGTGCTCGTCGGCGCTCACCCTGTTGATGCACGGCGCCGAGCACTTGTCGATGTATCCCAACAGGCATGGCCGGTCAATCTGCCTGTGCCGCTTAAACACTCCAGCCGAGCATGTGCGGGCCGGGAACACCCGGGTGAGCAAGTCCAGCGTCTCGCGAATCGCCCAGGCGTGCGAGTACGGGCCGAAGTAGCGGACACCCTTGCGGCGGGGTCCGCGGTACACCATCAGCCTCGGGTATTCCTCGTTGAGCGTTACCGCGAGCACCGGGTAGGACTTGTCGTCGCGGTAGCGCACGTTGAACCGCGGATCGAACTCCTTGATCCAGTTGTACTCGAGTTGCAGCGCCTCGACCTCGGTGGTGACGACGGTCCACTCCACGCTCGCCGCGGTGGTCACCAACTGCCGTGTTCTCGGCGGCAGGCTGGAGATGTCGGCGAAATAGGACGTCAATCTGCTGCGCAGGCTCTTGGCCTTGCCGACGTAGATAACCCGGCTGTGCGGATCGCGGAAGCGATAGACACCTGGCTCGACGGGAATCGACCCGGGAGCAGGCCGGTACGTCGAGGGGTCAGGCACGGTCTCAGGCTAGTACGGGCGCCGCGGGAGTCTCCCATGCGCCGAGATCGACGTTTTGCAGAAGAAGCCCGAGTAGCGGCCTGCAAAACGTCACTTTCGACGAAGCTAGGGCCGGTAGCGGGTGACCAGTTCGCGCACCGCGTCCATCGCGGCCACCGCCCGCTCCTTGTCCACCGCCTGGATCGCCATCAGCGGGATGTATTCGTCGTCGGGCAGGTCGACGCGCGCCCACCGGGCACCGACCGGAAACGACACGTCCACTACCTCGGGCCACGCAATCAGTTTCTCGTTCAACAGGTTTCGCACGGCCAGTCCGTCCTTGCCGGCCCGCAGCCGCGGTCGCGCAAACAGCAGCATCGCGCACGCGATCACCACGCCGAGCCCGGCGATCGCAACCTGATCCGCCGTTTGGAACACCACGCCGGTGGAACCGGCCTTCAGAAAAAAGCCGACGGCGACATGCGCCGCCAAGATCAGGATCGCTGCGCCGTACGCGAAATACGGGGTCAAGTGCGGCCGTACCTGCAACTCCCAGTCGCCTGTCATGACCGCAAGTGCCGCAGCGTCAGCGCCGTGGACAACGCCGCGGCCGTGGCCTGGGCTCCTTTGTCCTCCGCCGACGACGGCAACCCTGCGCGGTCCAACGCCTGCTCCTCGTTGTCCGTGGTCAGCACGCCGTTGGCCACCGGTGTGCTGGCGTCCAGCGAGACGCGCGTCAGACCCTGGGTAACCGCATCGCAGACGTAGTCGAAATGCGGTGTCTGGCCGCGGATCACCACACCAAGTGCGACGACGGCCTCGTGATTGCGGGCCAATTCCTGTGCTACGACCGGGATTTCGATCGCACCGAGCACCCGTGCCACCGTGGGCTTCCGTACGCCGGCGTCTTTGGCGACGCGTATCGCGCTGTCGAGGAGGGCATCACAGATTTTCTGATGCCACGTGCTCGCCACGATGGCCAGCCGCATACCCGACGCGTCAAGCTCCGGCAAGTCCGGCACCCCGTGCGCAGGACTCACGCGCGATCCGCCTTCGCTTCTCGCTGACCGCTCAAAGGGCACCGCCGAATTCGCCCGGCAGGTGGTCGAAGTCGTCAAGACCAGACAGGTCGTGGCCCATCCGGTCGCGCTTGGTGATCAGGTACCGGATGTTCTCGGCGTTGGCGCGCACCGGCAGCGGCACCCGCTCGGTGATGTGCAGCCCGTACCCGTCGAGGCCGACCCGCTTGGCGGGGTTGTTGGTGAGCAGCCGCATCGAGCGCACCCCGAGGTCGTACAGAATCTGCGCGCCCAGGCCGTAGTCGCGGGCGTCGGCGGGCAGCCCCAGTTCCAGGTTGGCGTCCACGGTATCGGCACCCGCGTCCTGCAGCTGGTAGGCCTGCAGCTTGTGCATCAGCCCGATGCCGCGGCCCTCGTGGCCGCGCATGTAGAGCACGACGCCGCGGCCTTCGCGCGCGACCATCGCCATCGCCGCGTCGAGCTGCGGACCGCAGTCGCAGCGGCGTGAGCCGAACACGTCGCCGGTGAGGCACTCGGAGTGCACGCGGACCAATACGTCGTCGCCGCCGCCGATGTCTCCGCGCACCAGTGCGACATGCTCGACGTCGTCGTAGATGCTGGTATAGCCGACGGCCCGGAACTCGCCGTGCCGGGTGGGAATGCGCGCCTCGGCGACCAGCCTGACGTGCTTCTCGTGCTTGCGTCGCCACTCGATGAGGTCGGCAATCGAGATCAGCGCGAGGTTGTGCTCGTCGGCGAACACCCGCAGTTCCTCGGTCTGCGCCATCGCGCCTTCGTCCTTTTGGCTGACGATCTCGCAGATCGCGCCGGCGGGCTGCAGCCCGGCCAGCTTCGCCAAATCGACCGCGGCTTCGGTGTGCCCAGGCCGGCGCAACACGCCGCCCTCCTTGGCCCGCAACGGCACCACGTGACCGGGTCGGGTGAAATCGCTTGCGATGCTTGCCGGGTCGGCCAACAGCCGCATCGTCGTGGCCCGGTCAGAAGCCGAAATGCCGGTCCCCACACCGTTTCTCGCGTCGACCGTCACCGTGTAGGCGGTGCCGTGCTTGTCCTGATTCACCGCATACATCGGCAAAAGGCCGAGTCGGTCGCAGATCTCGCCGTCCAACGGCACACACAGGTAACCGGAGGTGTAGCGCACCATGAACGCGACGAGCTCGGGCGTCGCCATCTCGGCGGCGAAAATCAGATCACCCTCGTTCTCGCGGTCCTCGTCGTCGACGACGACCACTGCGTTGCCCGCCGCGATTTCGGCGACCGCGCGCTCGACACTGTCGAACCTGGTCATCGGCCGGTAACTCCTTCGGGCGGCGGCGCAGTGCAAAGGCGCTGCTCCCCCGAGTCTAGTGACCAGCGCCTATAAGTATTTTCGACGTACTTCGCAAGTAGGGGTACGCAGGCGGTGTGCCAACGCTGAGAAGGGCAACACCGCAGGTCAGCGGTGTGCGCCAGAATATGTTTGTGTGGCCTGGCCGGATGGATGGGGTTTTGCGGCCTCAACGTCAACGTGGGCGAGTCAACACATGCGTAACTAGCAGGGGTCGCCAGGAGGTGTGTAGTACGGCACACCTTCAACCGTGTAGCACGGCACCTCGCCAGGAACGTATGGGTCGGTGGCCGACGCTATGGCCACCCCGGTCGCCACGTCACCGGCTACGTTGGTGCAGCCACCCACCCCGACATGGCGTCCATGTGCGTCCGCGCAAATGTCGGCGTGCGCTACCGGTGCTATTGCGACTGGCACTATCGCCGTCGCTGTGGTTGTCAACAGCGCTGCTGCCAGTTTCTTCATCGCATACTTCCTTCTGCTAGTCCGGCCCGGCCCGGCGCTTATTATCGTCCCCGACTAGTCCCGGGCCCTAAGTATCAACCAAAGAATTCACACTCGAACCGGGCGAGACTCACTGTTGGGGTGTTGCCACTGCTAGCTGCGCCGCCGGTATCGGGCGGAAGCGGCGACGGTGACGGCCAACCGCACCCGTCCTGGCCGCGTGTTTCGTCCCGAGCACATTGACATCAAGTTCCGGGACGCCGAGTAGCCTGGGTCGCCGCTTTCCACCTTGCCAAGAAGGCCGCAGGCAGTAATCGGAGGGGTTATCGAACCTTCTCGAAGTCGTCGCCCGACGTGTAATGAAACGGTAAGTTCGTGCCCGTTATGTTTTCAATTAGGGCCGCGCCCAGCGGCTTAACCTCGTAGTAGTAGTGAATGTTGCCCTGTGCATCAGGTGCCGTAACACATAGGCCCTTCGGGCACTTTTCCTTGGTCGGTAGGGCGAGCACGCCGATCACCAGCACCACGGCAATCCCGACCAGAACCAGAAGTAGAACTCTAGTTCATGTGTATTCACCTGTTGCCCATCTGCATAAGTCGCTCAACATATTTCGCAATCACGTCGACCTCCAGGTTCACCTCACCCGATACTGGAACACTCGCCAGCGTGGTTTCCTCGAGCGTGGTGGGGATCAGCGACACCTCGAACCAGTCTTGACCTGCG
>DASWBF010000466.1:0-2615 GCA_036390735.1 Mycobacterium sp.
GCGTACGTCGTTCCGGAGAAGTACGCACGACTCGGGCAGCTGCTCTTCGGGGGTCACGACGCCGAGGACAGTCGGGAGCGGCTGTTTACTGAAGTGGACAAGCTGTTGCATCGGCTCGACATGCCGCACTCGCTGAAGGAATACGGCATCGCCGAGGAGGAGTTCGTTGCGACGCTGCCGGAACTGGCGATGACCGCGTTCGAGGATCTGAGCAACCGGACCAACCCGCGAATGCCGTTGGTCAGCGAGATCACCGCGCTGCTGAAGCTCGGCTACTACGGGTCGGCGCACTCGGATTGACAGCGTCAGCGACGGTATCGCAGAGCTACTCCGATACCGGCGCCCGCGACGATTGATATCGACAGCGCCAGCACCCAATCACCGAGCCGCTGAAACATGGTGGTGCCGGAGACGAGCGGAACATCGACCACCATCGCGCCGCGATAGTCGGGCGAAAGCAAGCCGAGTCTGCGTCCGCGGAAGTCGAAAGCTGAGCTGTCGCCGGACAATGCCGCGTGCACGGCAGGGCGGCCGACTTCGACAGCGTGGATGGCCGCCTGGCTGGCGAGTTGCGGCTGCGCCCAGGTGCCCTGATATGTCGACGTGGAACTCTGGTAGGCCAGCAACTCGGCGCCCTGTTGCACTGCACTGCGGGGCATGTCGGAGAACGTCGCCTCGTAGCTGATCAGCGGTGCGACGGCGAGCGAACCGGCCCGCAGCACTACCGGTCCGCCACCGCGGCGGCGATCCTCGGCCGCGGCCTTGGTGTGACGGGTGATCGGGCCGAGCAACTGCCGCAGGGGCACATACTCGCCGAACGGCACCAGTCGGCTCTTCTTGTACGTGCCCAGCTCTCCGCCCGGTCCGATGAGGACAGACGACTTGTAGATCCCCCCTGCCGGAGCCCGCGCGTCGACGTTGATGAGCAGGTACGCGTCGAGCCGACGGGACAGGTCTGTGAGGTCTTGCAGCACCTCCGGATGACTTGTGAGGTCGACGCCGACACTGCTCTCACCCCAGACGACGAGGTCGAGGTGGTGACCGGCGAGTGACTGGGTGAGTGCTTCGCCCGCCTGGCGGCGCGCCGTGGCGTCCTCGACGTTGCCGGGTTGCACCAGCGCCACCCGTGCCGGTCGGCTCGGCGCAGGTGTTGGTCCCAGCAGGAACCACGCCGGGCCGAGACCGACGCACACCAATGCGATCGCCATAGCGGTGACGCGGCCCCGCATATCCCGGTGCATGATCGCCGCGGCGATCGCGGTGTTGGCCGCCGCGATGAGGAAACTCGTCAGCCACACCCCGCCGAGCGAGGCAGAGGCCAAGCTGACCGGTTGGCTCCACTGCGAGGCACCCAGCAAAGCCCAAGGGCCGCCAAGGCTTTGCCAAGAGCGCACGGCTTCGGCCAGCACCCACGTGCTGGGCAATACGACCACTGCGGCAGCTGTCCGTCCGGCGGTGGCAGGCGCCGACAGCAGCCGCTGTGCGGCCCAGCCCCACGGCACCCACAACGCCCCGAGTATCGCGGCCATCCCGACCAGCAGCGGTCCAGCGCTGGGCAGCAGCCAGTACTGCGTGGCCAGCACGAAACCGCCGAGGCCGAACCACGCCTGCACGCCGCCCTCCCACGCCGTCGGCGCGGCGCTCACCACCAGCAGGAGTGGGACCACGCCGACCCAGGCCAGCCACCACCAGGACGGCGCGGGAAAGGCCAGCGCTGGCAGCGCACCGGCAACTACGGCCGCAGCGCGGCCTGGCGCACGCCGTGGACGCTGGTTCACAGATCGCGCCTGTTACCAACCCACGGAACCGGGGACGCCCTTGAACGGGCCGACGACCCAGCTGGTGATCCAGCCTCCGTAGTAGCCACCCGGCTGAGGGACGACCTGTCCGCCGTTGATGGTGCAGCGGTCGACCAAACCGGGCATGACAGCGATCGCGCCGGCGAGCGGCCGGTAGCCGGGTGTCGGATTCAGATATGTCCACGCGGCCTGGGACGCGACTCTGTGTTCGGTGGCCAGGTCGAAATAGCTTGCCTGGCCTTTCCATTCGCACCACGACGAGCCCGGCGCTTCTCGTAGTACCCCCGGCGAAAAAGCCCTCGCGCGGAAGGTAATAGGTCGGCGGGTGGCTGGTTTCCAGCACCCGCCATGCCTTTTCGGTCGAGCCAATGGTCTTGCCGCCCAGCTCAACCGTGATCGGCCCGGTGAACGGCTCCAGCCGCGGCGGTCGGGGGTAGTCCCACGCCGACTCCTGACCGGCGGCGGCTTTGTCGGGCTTCGGCCGGACACTCACAGCGGCCTCCCTCTCACCAGACGGAAGTTGAATCGTGCCTCGGCGCACCGTACTTAAGATGACGGCATGGTTGCCAGGCTGTCGGCCTTCGATCCGGTCGTCCGTGTTCTGGTCCGAGTGCGGTTGACACTTGCAGCGCTCGACGTGATCCTCGTCATCGTATTCCGCGGGAAGTGGCGCCCGGGGATCGACGCCGTCCGCCAGTTCAATAAGGCCGTCCTCAACCCGGCGATGTTGCGGATGGCGGGCTCGAAACACTGGTACGCCTCTGTGGTCCACCACCTTGGCAGGATGTCGGGAAAGCCTTACTCGACGCCCGTTGT
>DASWBF010000467.1:0-1696 GCA_036390735.1 Mycobacterium sp.
TTTATTGCCTATGACATATCCAGAAATCCCCAGTTCCGGCGAACTCGCGCTCGAAGACCGGTCCGCGCTGCGGCGCGTGTCCGGGCTGTCGACCGAGCTTGCCGACGTCTCCGAGGTCGAGTACCGGCAGCTGCGGCTGGAACGAGTCGTGCTCGTCGGCGTATGGACCGAAGGCAGCGCCGCCGACACGGAGGCCAGCCTCGCCGAGTTGGCTGCGCTGGCCGAGACCGCCGGATCGGAAGTGCTCGAAGGGCTGATCCAGCGCCGCGACAAGCCAGACCCGTCGACGTACATCGGCTCCGGCAAGGCGCGCGAGTTGCGGGAGATCGTCGTCGCCACCGGCGCCGACACCGTGATCTGCGACGGCGAGCTGAGCCCGGCACAGCTCACCGCGCTGGAAAAAGCGGTGAAGGTCAAAGTGATTGACCGCACCGCGCTGATCCTCGACATTTTCGCCCAGCACGCCACCAGCCGCGAAGGCAAGGCACAGGTGTCGCTGGCTCAGATGGAGTACATGCTGCCGCGGCTGCGCGGCTGGGGCGAGTCGATGTCGCGGCAGGCCGGCGGACGCGCGGGCGGCAGCGGCGGCGGCGTGGGTTTGCGAGGCCCCGGTGAAACCAAGATCGAAACCGACCGACGCCGCATCCGCGAGCGAATAGCCAAGCTGCGCCGCGAGATCAAGGACATGAAGCAGGCCCGCGACACTCGGCGCGGCCGCAGACTGCGCAGCGACGTGCCGTCGATCGCGATCGTCGGATACACCAACGCCGGCAAATCCAGTCTGCTCAACGCGCTGACCGGCGCGGGAGTGCTGGTGCAGGATGCGTTGTTCGCGACCCTCGAACCGACCACGCGCCGTGGGCATTTCGACGACGGGCGCCCGTTCGTTCTGACGGACACCGTCGGGTTCGTACGGCATCTGCCGACGCAACTCGTCGAGGCGTTCCGCTCGACGCTGGAGGAGGTCGTCGATGCCGATCTGCTGGTGCACGTCGTCGACGGCTCGGATGTGAACCCGTTGGCGCAGATCGACGCGGTGCGGACCGTTCTTCGCGAGGTGGTTTCAGATCACGATGGCACCCCGGCGCCGGAGCTTCTTGTGGTCAACAAGTGCGACGCGACAAGCGATTTGGCGATGGCGAAGCTGCGCAGGGCGCTGCCGGGAGCGGTGTTCGTGTCGGCGCATACGGGCGAGGGCCTGGACGAGCTGCGCAGGCGGATGGCCGAACTGGCCGTGCCCACCGACACCGCGATCGACGTCGTCATCCCGTATGACCGTGGCGATCTGGTGGCGCGCGTGCACGCCGACGGGCGCGTGCAGGACTCCGAGCACAACGCACACGGCACCCGAATCAGGGCGCGTGTTCCGCTGGCGCTGGCCGCCAGGCTGCGCGATTTCGCGACCTTCTAGTTGCGCCGAAACTGTATTTCGGCAGGCCCGTACTCGATGTTTCGCTGCCAATATGCAGTCTCGGCGCCTAGCGCGATGTCGTACACGTCAGCCGCGTCGGCGGCCATCACCCGTTGCGCCAGTTGCGCTTTCAGCTCGTCGAGGCGCGACTCATCTTCGTCGGTGCGGTCGTCTTTCTGCGCGAGGTCGATGAACTCCTCGGTGACGAAGCCGTCGCGCAGCAGCAGGGTAACTGAACGATCGGCGATCCTGACTTCGAACACAAAGCTTTCCCGCAGCCGGCCG
>DASWBF010000468.1:0-8087 GCA_036390735.1 Mycobacterium sp.
CGGCTTCGGCGCTGGTGGGCAGGAACTCGGGAGACTGAGTGCCGGCCTCGTTGGCGCCGGCGAGGCCGATCAACGCGCCGCCGAGCAACGCGACGGCAATCGCGATCAGCCACGAGCGACGAGCGGTGACCACCGTGGCAAAGCGATCCCAGAACACCGTCAGATAATTTCAGATACTTAACAGTTAATCAAATGAACTTGCGCCCGATATGCTGCTGTCGATGACGACGACGGGCCCGGCCTCCCGCGCGGAACTGGAAGAGCGGATCTCCGCCGACATCCGCGCGCTGTCCGCGGAGTCCGACCAGATCGGTCGCCTGTTCGCATCGCGACACGACGTGAGCCCCAACGACTTTCGCGCTCTGCTGCACGTGATGGTCGCCGACACCGCGGGCAGTCCACTCACGTCGGGCGAACTCAGAGACCGGATGGGCGTCTCCGGTGCGGCGATCACCTACCTCGTCGAGCGGATGATCGCGTCGGACCACCTCCGCCGCGAGTCCGATCCCGCTGATCGGCGCAAGGTGCTACTGAGGTACGCCGACCACGGGATGGCCGTCGCAAGAGCGTTTTTCGCGCCGTTGGCCGAGCACACGCACGTCGCGATGGCCGACCTTCCCGACGCCGACTTGGCTGCCGCGCACCGCGTCTTCTCCGCGCTCGTCGCGGCGATGCGTGCGTTTGAAGCGGAGCTCAATCGCGCCTGAGCGTGGCCTCCTCCAGGTCCAGTCCGCGCAACGCGGTGCGCAGCACCTCATCGTCGATATGCCCCAGGTCGCGTTCCTCGACGAACGTCTTCCGTTCGGCGGCAACCATTTCCAGCCGCAGCCGGCGGAACGCGGACGCTGGGCCTTCGCCGATCTCTTCGTCGCTTCGGCCCAGCCTCTCCCACGCGGCGTTGCGGCGTCGCTCGTTCCAGCCGTGCAGGATCTTTGCGGCGTGCTCGTGGATGTCGGCGCGGCCTGATTGCTGCTGTTCGGCCACTAGCTCCTCGAGCCGGCTTTCGGCCGCACGGGCGGCCCTGTCCTGAGCCGCTGCCAGCGCGACCGCGTCCCGGTGCGCGTCGTCGCTCTGCACCCCGAAGACCCGGATCATCCAGGGCAGCGTCAGGCCGTGCAGCAGCAGCGTGCCGATCACCACCACGAACGTCAGGAACACGATGTGCGGCCGACCCGGAAACGGTGCGCCGGACAGCGTCGTCAGCGGCACCGCGAACGCCGCGGCCAGTGACACGACCCCGCGCATTCCCGCCCAGGCCACCACGAAGACCTCGGCCGGCGGGGGCTTGGGGTCGCCTTGTCGCCGGCCGGCGAACAGCGCCCGCGGCACGTACGTGAACACGTAAATCCAGACGATCCGCACCAGCAGCACCGTCAGGAACACCGCGACCGACGACCAGACGACGCTCACCGGCGAAATGCCATGCATCGCGCGCACCACGCCGGGCAGCTGCAGGCCGATCAGCAGAAACGCGAACGACTCCAGGATCAGCTGCAGCGCCTTCCAGACGGCCTGGTCCTGCAGCCGCGTCGCGTAACTGGCGCGGGTGGAGCGTTGCCCCAAAAACAGCGCGGCGACGACGACGGCCAGCACGCCGGAGCTGTGAATCTCCTCGGCGACCAGGTACACGATGAACGGCGCGACCAGCCCGATCCCGCTCTCCATCAGCGGGTCGTCGAGACGCGACCGGATCAACCTGACGACCACGCCGAACAGAAGCCCGATCACCGTCCCGCCGGCGGCCGCCAACGCGAACGTGCCCAAGCCTTGAGTCCAGCCGATCGCGGTGCCGATCGCGGCGGCCAGCGCGACCTTGTAGACGGTCAGCGCGGTGGCATCGTTGAGCAGGCTTTCGCCGCCGAGCAGCGTCATCATCGGGCGGGGCAGGCCCAGGCGGCGGCCCACCGCCAGCGCGGCGATGGCGTCGGGCGGTGCCACGATCGCGCCCAGCGTCAACGCCGCGCCCGGCGTCAGCTCGGGCACGGTGTGGTACGCGACGAGCCCGACCGTGAACGCCGTCGCCAGCGGCAGTCCGACGGCCAGCAGCCCGATCGGCCGGACGTTCCTGCGTAGCGCCACATACGAGCTCTCCAACCCGGCCGACCACAGCAACGGCGGCAGGAGCACGAACAGCACGAGGTCCGGGTCCAGCTGGACGGTTGGCGCCCCGGGGATCAGCCCGATCGCCAGGCCGGCCACCACCAGCACCAGGGGCGCCGACACGTTGTAATGCCGGGCCACCGCCGCCAACAGCATCGCCGCGACGAGGACCAGCAACAGCGATGTGTTCACGCCCCTATCCTTGGGCAGCATGCTTCGACGCGCACCCAAGCCCCCGGACACCTGCGAGCACCTGACCGCTGCTGTGGGCGCCCAGGAGCCCGATCCCGTCACACCCGGCCAGTGCCAGGACTGCGCCGAACTCGGCGAGTCGAGGTGGGCCCATTTGCGACTGTGCTTGAGCTGCGGGCACGTCGGCTGCTGCGACTCCAGCTTTCACAAGCATGCGACTGCCCACTTCCACGCGACGGGTCATCCGGTGATGCGCTCGGCCGAGCCGGGCGAAACGTGGCGGTGGTGCTACGTCGACGTGCTGCTCGGGTGAGTCTGGCAGGCTGGCGACGTGACCGAAGAACCACGGCCGCTGAGTGTGATGATGCTCGGGGCAGGCGAGTTGAGCCGCGAGCTGGTGACGGCGTTCCAACGGCTCGGTGTGGTGGTGATTGCGGTCGACCGCTACGCGGACGCGCCCGCCCACAAGGTGGCCGACCACAGCGTCGTCATCAAGATGACCGATCCCGACGAGCTGACCTCGCTGATCGAACGTGAGCAGCCCGATTACGTCGTCACCGAGGCGAGAGACCCCGGCAGCGCGCCCGTCATCGACTACGATGCGCTCGTCGCCGTCGGTGAGCGGGGGCTCACGGACGTGGTTCCCACCGCGCGCAGCAGCCAGTTGAGCCTGGACCGTGAGGGCCTGCGGCGGCTGGCCGCCGACGAGCTGGGGTTGCCGACCGCGCCGTTCTGGTTCGCCGCGTCGGCCGACGAACTCGCCGCGATCGCGCGGCACGCCGGCTTTCCGCTGGTGGTGCGGCCGGTCGCGGGAAGCGCGAGTGACGGCGGGTCCGTGCTGTTGCGCCTGGAAGATGTCGCGGCGGCGTGGGATCGCGCGATGAGCGCGGGTGGACGGGTGGCGCATACTCGGGTGATGGCCGAGACGATGGTCGAGATCGACCACGAGGTCACGCTGCTGACCGTGCGCAGCGCAGGGCGGGGAGGACCGCGTGTGCAGTTCTGCGAGCCGATCGGCCACCGGCAGACCGACGACGAGGTGCTCGAGTCGTGGCAGCCGCAGGAGATGACCGACGCGGCACGGGACACGGCGAAGTCGATCGCGGCGCGGATCGTCAACGCGCTCGGAGGCCGCGGGGTGTACGGCGTCGAGCTGCTGGTGAAGAGCAACGAGGTGTACTTCGTCGACGTCACTCCGCGCCCGTACGACAGCGGCCTGGTCACACTGCGATCGCAGCGGTTGTCGCAGTTCGAACTGCATGCCCGCGCGATCCTCGGCCTGCCGGTGGACACGATCATGATCACGCCCGGCGCGGCGAAGGTGGTGTACGCGAGCCAGGGAACGGGGCCGGCGAACGCCGATCTGCAGCACGACGACGTGCGGACCGAGCGGGCGACGCAGGCGCTTTCGGACGCGCTCGCGGTACCGGAGAGCGACGTGCGGATCTTCGGGCACCCCAAGAGCTACCCGCGACGCCGGCTCGGAGTGGCGCTGGCCACCGCCGCCAACGTGAACACCGCCCGCGATCGTGCTCATGAAGCCGCCGCCGCGTTGCGGAAGTTCTGGTAGGCCTACCGGTGAACTGGTATGGGAGACTTCCGAGGTGAGCTACGCAGGTGACATCACGCCCGAAGAGGCATGGAAACTGCTGAGCGACAACCCCGCCGCCGTGCTGGTCGACTGCCGCACCGACGCCGAATGGCGGTTCGTCGGGGTGGCCGACATCTCGGATCTGGGTCGCGACGTGGTGTACGTGCAGTGGTCGAGCGTGGACGGCAAGCGCAACGAGAAGTTCGTCGACGAACTGATCGAGGCCGGCGTCGAGCCCGGCGAGCGGCCCGTCGTGTTCCTGTGTCGCTCGGGCAACCGGTCGATCGCCGCCGCCGAGGCCGCCACCGAGGCGGGAATTGCGCCGTCCTACAACGTGTTAGACGGCTTCGAGGGCAACCTCGACGATTCCGGCCATCGTGGCGGGTCGGGGTGGCGCGCCGTCGGTCTGCCCTGGAGACAGTCGTGAAGCAGTCATGAGCATTCGTACCCCCGCCGAACTCCCCGACGGCGTCAGCCAGGCCACGATCGGTGTGCGCGGCGCGTTGATGCGGTCGGGCTTCGAGGAAACCGCCGAGGCGATGTACCTGACGTCGGGCTACGTCTACTCGAACGCGGCGGAGGCGGAGAAGGCGTTCGCCGGCGACATCGAGCGCTACGTGTATTCGCGGTACGGCAACCCGACCATCTCGATGTTCGAGGAGCGGCTGCGGCTGATCGAGGGAGCACCGGCGTGCTTCGCGACGGCGACGGGAATGGCCGCGGTGTTCACGTCGCTGGGGGCACTGTTGGGCGCGGGCGACCGGCTGGTGTCCGCGCGCAGCCTGTTCGGATCCTGCTTCGTGGTGTGCGACGAGATCCTGCCGCGCTGGGGCGTGGAGACGGTGTTCGTCGACGGCGACGACCTGTCGCAGTGGGAGAAGGCGCTGTCGGAGCCGACGCAGGCGGTGTTCTTCGAGACGCCGTCCAACCCGATGCAGTCGCTGGTCGACATTTCGGCGGTGTGCGAGATGTCGCACGCCGCGGGCGCAAAAGTGGTGCTGGACAACGTCTTTGCGACACCGCTGCTGCAGCAGGGCTTTCCCTTGGGCGTCGACGTCGTCGTCTACTCGGGGACCAAGCACATCGACGGGCAGGGCCGGGTGCTGGGCGGGGCGATCCTCGGCGACAAGGAGTACATCGACGGCCCGGTGCAGAAGCTGATGCGCCACACCGGCCCGGCGATTTCGGCGTTCAACGCGTGGCTGTTGCTCAAGGGGCTGGAGACGTTGGCGGTGCGGGTGGACTACAGCACCGCGTCCGCTTTACGGATCGCGGAGTTCCTGGAGGAGCATCCTTCGGTGCGGTGGGTGCGCTACCCGTTCTTGGAGTCGCACCCGCAGTACGACCTGGCCAAGCGGCAGATGACCGGCGGCGGAACCGTCGTCACCTTCGAACTCGAGGGCGGTAACAAGCAGCGCGCGTTCGAGGTGCTGGACAAGCTGCGGCTGATCGACATCAGCAACAACCTCGGTGATGCGAAGTCGCTGATCACCCACCCGGCGACGACGACCCACCGCGCGATGGGGCCGGAGGGCCGGGCGGCGATCGGCCTCGGCGACGGGGTGGTGCGGATCTCCGTCGGCCTGGAGGGCACCGACGATTTGATCAACGACCTGGACCAGGCGCTGGGCTAGGCCGCGTGGCGTCGCTCGTCGCGTCGGCCGGCCGTCATAGCATCGCGTCATGTCGAAGCCAACCGACCGCAAGAAGTCCCGCCGTCAGAAACGGCTGGCGCGGCGCGCGGAATGGGACACGATCGTGAAGCTCGCCGAAGAGCTTGCCGACGATGCTGCGCTGAACGTGGCGCCCCGCAACGTCACCGACGTTCTGCTCGGCGTCGGCAATACGCCGGATGACGACTATCCAGCCGACGTGGTGGAGGTGGTCAGCCAGGCCCAACAACTCGAACGCCGAATCCTGCAGCGGGGCTGGACATTCGACTCCGAATTCTCCAGCACGGCTTTCGCCAGCTGGTTTTTCGAGCCTTCAGCGAGAGAATTCGAGGACGAAGCACTGGAGCAGGTGACCCGGGTGTGGATCACAGTGAACTGGGACGACGTCACCGACCCCAACGACTTTCCATATTGTGTCAATGTGCTTTTCGTCGGCTCCGGCGAGAGGGACATCTCACGACGTCCGACGCTGGACGACTTCTTCCAGCAGATCGATGCGATCGAGTCGTACCGCGTAGGTGACGCGGCGCCGATATTCGACGAGTCGTGAAACGCACGCTTTGAAGAGAAAAGTTGTCGCGGAAGGCAATAGTCGATCTCTCCGCCTTACAGCGACAAAGTGCGAGAGGGAGCCTGCGAACCGTCAGTTTCGACGCGGAAAGCTGCGCGCGGCTAGTCGTCGGTGACGCCGAGCGCGTGTTGCGCACGGTCCTCATAGTGCTGCCGCGCGGTGGGGTCGAAGTCCAGGAACACTCGGTCGTTGCCCAGCTTCTTGTTCAGCCAGCGACGTCCGCGCGGACCCAGCATCTGTGCCGTCGCGGCCATGAACCGTCCATACCGCGGCACCGACACGACCGTCGTTGGTTTGTCGAGCACTTTGACCACTGCGGCAGCGATCTGCTCGGGCTGCACCGGCTTCTGCGCGGCGGACGGGTGCGTGCCGGTGATCAGTTCGGTGTTGGTGAACGTCGGCAGGATCGCGCTGACTTCTACTCCCTGTGATGCGAACTCGTCGGCCAACGCCACGGACAGCCCGACGACCGCAAATTTCGTGCCCGCGTACACCGCTTGGCCGGGCACCGCGATCATGCCGGCCAGCGACGCGATGTTGACGATGTGCCCGCCGCGGCGCGCCACCATTTCCGGCAGCACCAACTGGCAGCCGTTGAGCACGCCGTAGAAGTTCACCTCGATCGATGAGCGGAGCGCCTGCTCCGACTGCTGCAGGAACGGCCCTATCGGCATCACCCCGGCGTTGTTGATCAGCACGTCGATGCGGCCGCCGGCCTCGCTGCGGGCCTTGTCCAGAAACTCCGAGAACGACTGGCGGTTGGTCACATCCAACGGGTAACCCGACACCGGGCCCATCCGGTCCAGCGCCGTTACCGCCGACTCCAGCGCGTTGACGTCGCGGTCGCCGATCACTACCCGCGCTCCGAGCCGCAGCAGCGCGTTCGCCGTCGCGTGGCCGATGCCTCGCGCGGCGCCGGTGATCACGATGGTCTTACCGTTGATGTTGCCCATGACGACGAACTTTACAAGTGCCAAATTGGCACATGGAAGGGGCCGCGATAAGGATGGCAGCCATGACGTTGATGCACCTGGCGGTGGCTCTCGAGGGATACGGCTGGCACCCGTGGGCCTGGCGATATGCGTTGGCACACAACACTTCTCCCGAGGGGCAGCTCACCGGGCGGTACTGGGCCGCACGGGTCGCCGAAGCGGAGCGTGGACTGCTGGACTTCGTCACCTTCGAGGACACGCCGCAGGCGCAAACAAGGCCGCTCTCTTTGGGCGGCGCAACGTGATTGACGGTCAGGACTATTCGAAGAGGCGGAAGACGCGGTCGAAGTGGCGCGCCGACGAACTGGTGGTCACCTCGGTCACCCACCTGCACGCCGATCGGCTGCGTTCGCATGAGTTGATCGCCGAACGGTGGGGCATCACCTGATGAGCATCCGAGAGAGCAAGTACCGTAAGCAGATTCACTTAGCAGCGCACTTCCCCGGCGTCAACAACACTACTGTCTGGTCCGATACTACAGCCGGCAGTCAGATCGACTTCGCTTCGTTCGTGCACCTTGCGCAGACCGCCGAACGCGGGTTGTTCGACTTCCTATTCCTCGCCGAGGGTTTGCGACTGCGCGAACATCGCGGCCATATCCACGACCCCGACGTCGTCGGCCGGCCCGGTACCGGCGGGCGGAGGAATTCCTCACCGTGGCACGTAAGTTCTGGGACAGCTGGGCACCGGACGCCGTGGTCGCCGATGTGGACGGCGGTACGCCCGCACCGCGGGCGTTTGGCCGAGACCCGAACCAGCTCAAAGTGTTTCCCGCAGCGACGTTCGCTCTCGGGGACACCTCGAAGGAGGCGCAAGACCACGCGGGGCACATCCGCGAGCAGCAGGCGAGCCCAGGCGAATTCGCCGCCGACATCGACCACTATGTGGAATCCGATGCGTTGGCGGGTTCATTTTCGTTCCGCACCTGACCCACACGGGCTCGATGAGTTCGTGGGCAGGGTAGTACC
>DASWBF010000469.1:0-3778 GCA_036390735.1 Mycobacterium sp.
CGGTTCGGGTGCTCGGCGTCGACTCCGCCGTAGGTGAACGGGAATTCGGGCCAGTCGTCCATCAGCCCAGTGACGAAGTTGCCTGCCCACCCCATCGCCGCGATCATCGTCGCAGGTGTCGGCAGCGGCTTGGGTGAATCCATGTCCACGTGCTCGATCCGCAATCGCGCGGGCCACTCGTCCCAGCTGTCAAAGCCCTGTCGGACGAACAGCTTTCGCGAACCGTCCGTGGTGGGCAGCCAGTTTCGCCCGCGTTGCGGCCCACCGACATACAGCTCGAAGCTGCCGTCCCGCGCGGTGGTCAGCTGGGCGCCGAACAAATTTGCCTCGGGCACGTCGCCGAACGGCTCGTGCAACACGCCAGGGCCCGAAGGCCGCGGGCCTTGCACGGTGATGTTGAAAAAGCGCGCGGTGCCCCGATTTCCGGTGATGCGGTAGGTCGACTCCCCATCGATCCATGCCTGCTGATAGGTGAAGTCGGCGCAGTCGCCGCCGAGTTTGCGCGTCGGGTTGCAGAATGCGTGGATGAGCGGATAGCGCGGGTCTCTGGTTTCCAGCGCCAGATCGAACGCCTGGCCGAGGTTCTGGGTGAGGAAACGAAACGCATCGGCGCGGTGCAGGGCCGAGCTTGGGTTGTGGTCCTTGAACGCCCGCTCACCCGCGGCTTTCAGCTGGTCGCAGAAGTTCTCCCAGGCCGCCCGCAACGCGGCATCGTCGGGTCCGTCTCCGAACGCCATCTCATACACCAATCCTGTTGAGCATCCCCGAAACCACGTGACACGCGCGGCGTGCGGCGTCGAACCGGCCCTCGTTGTCGATGCGCGGCCCGATCAGTTCGAGGTCGGAGCCGTGTTCGTAGCCTCCGGCCAGCACCTGCGCAACGAAGGGCTCGATCGGGATCGTGCCGTCGCCGGGCACGGCCCGAGCGGGAAGTGCTCGATCGCCGAGCACGTAGTCACTCAACTGGACCAGCTGCGTGCGTGGCAGTGCCCGGTTCACCAGCTCGGCGAAGTCGGCTTCGGCCCAGCAGTGGAACAGGTCAATGCAGATGCCCAGTCCCGCCATCTCCGCGAGCGCGATGGTGTCGCGCAGCGTGTGGGCGATGTGGATGTCGGCGTACAGACTCGACGCTGTTTCGATGGCCAACGCGACGCCAGCCTGCTCGGCGCTGCGAACACAGGGCGCGATCGTGGCGCAGAACTGCTCGGCGGCCTGCTCCCAGGTGCGTGCGCCCCGCCCCCCGGTCAACATGTAGATGATGCGTGCGCCGACAGCCGCCGCGGCGTCGATCACTTGCAAGAGACGGTCGTGCGAAGAAAACACATGGCAAACCGACTCCACCGCGTAGTCGCCGTCATCGACGGCTCGCAGAAGCTCAGGCTCGAACAGTTGCGAGTCGAGCAGGCTCAGCCGCCTCAAACCGAGGGCACGCCAATGCTTCTCGAATTCCGTCAGCGTCGCACCGTAGAACGTGACGTTGTGTACCGACAACCGTCCGTGCGTCACGTCAGTCACGCTTTTCGATCGCGACGCCGAAACGCTCACGGAATGGCTGGAATTCGTCATGCAACGCGTCAAGGTCTTCGCCGATGTCGGTCAGCAGCTTGGTGGAATACCGGAACTTGCCGTACCGGTCGCCGCGATTGTTGGCGAGGTAGTCACGCATCGCCGTCTCCGCTGCGGCCGTCAGTGGCCAGTCGGAGAACTCGTAGTAACGACGGACCGTCCCAACAGGATCGGCGATGAAATCGGTGTAGCGGATATGCAGAATGCGCGGGTCGTCCACCAGAGGATTTGTCATCGTGTTCGCGATGCTCGCGCGGGTCAGCTCGAGGTGCATCTTCGCGGCGGCGCGCAAGTCGACAGGCCCGACGATCCCCGCGAGGATGTCCGCCATCATCATCGTGCGCGATGCCGCGACCTGCACAGGATCACGGTGCAGCCACATCAGCTTGGCGTCCGGGTACGCGTCGAAGAACTCCTTCAGCCGGGAGCCGTGAAACCCCTTGAGTACCCAGTGTTTCCGCGGCCGGTGGTACTGGCACTGCTGCAGCATCGCCTGGTGGATGCGGTACTGCGGGGCCGGGTCCGTCGGCAGGCCCCCCACCACCGTCTGCATCGGCACCCGCCACCAGGCCGTCGGCGTCATCACCCGGAAGTCGAACGCCCAGGTGCGCTCGTCCTCGGGCAGTCCGTCGCCCAGCATGTCGTTGTACGGATGGCTGTGAAGCCATTTCGGCATCTTGGCGTTGATCTCCCGCCAGTCGGCATCGGCCTTCGCGCGGCGGGGGTCGTCCGGACCGGTCACACCGGGCGGCGGCGACGGGTACATCACCTCCCAGAACCGCAGCGCCCGCGCGGTCGGATCGACCGACATCAAGGCGTGCATCAGCGTGGTGCCCGAGCGCGGCTCGCCGGTCACGAACATCGGGGACTCGATCACTTCGCGGGCGACCGGATAGCGGTTGCGGTCCTCGAAGAACTCCAGGCGTGAGGTCAGCAGCCAGTGGCACACGTCCGCGGCGTGCCGGCGACCGTCCGCGTCCAAGCCGCTGCTGTTGAGGTGCTCGACCGCGACGCCGAACCGTGA
Source organism: Mycobacterium sp. (assembly GCA_036390735.1). GTDB lineage: Bacteria > Actinomycetota > Actinomycetes > Mycobacteriales > Mycobacteriaceae > Mycobacterium. The sequence goes on from DASWBF010000469.1 coordinate 2,591, forward strand.
CGGCAACGTCGGGTCGCCGTAGTCGGAAAGTCCCGTCTCAGCCTCGGCCCGGGCCAGCATTTCGGCGGCGTCGAGAGTCATGTCACATCTCCGCACAGACGCATCAGCTCGTCCTCGGCTTCGCGCACATACTCGGCGGACGCGGCCGCATGCTGCAGTCCGGCCATCCCGCCATAATCCAGGATCTTCGGCACCCGCAGGCCCGCATCGACGTAGGACTTGATGGTCCGCGCGACCTGCTGCGGTGTGCCGTGCGGCACCATCGCCAGGATCGCTTCGGGGTCGACGCGGCCGAGGAAGTCGACAATCCGGTCGCGGGTCAGGACCGCCGGGTCGATGTCTTGGAAGCCGCGCCAGTTTTCGCCCATCGGATGCTCGTGGCCGAAGTTGTGCAACGCTTCGGCCGAGACCTGCAGCAGAAACGCTTTGACCAGCGGCGCTTGCAATATCTCGGCCAGTGCCGCGTCGTCGCGACCGATGACGCAGACCTGGATGTAACACGGTGTGATCGCCATCGGGTCGCGGCCCGCGCGCTCGGCCGAAACACGAAGCGCGCCAAGCATTTCCGCGTAGTGATCGGGCGTCCACGCGCCGGCCGGCCACCAGCCGTCGGCGTAGCGCCCGGCGAGCTCGATCATCCGGGAACCACTCGCGCCGATCCAGATCTGCGGAAACCGGCCGTCGTACGGCTCGGTGTCCAACCGGGCATGGTGCAGCTGGTAGAACCGGCCCTCGAAGTCGACTGGACCGTCGCTGTCCCAGAGCAGCCGGATCACCTTCAGCGCCTCCTCGAAGCGAGTGACCGGCTTGTTGAAGTCGAACCCGTACGGGACGGTGTTTTCCGTTTCGCCGCTGCCGAGGCCCAGGATGAAGCGGCCCCTGGCGAGGTGGTCGATCGTGAGCGCGCTCTGCGCGAGCAGCGACGGGTGACGGCGCACCGTATCCACCACGCTGGTGGCGATCGGCACGTTCTCGGTGAGCACGGCCGCGGCGGCCGCGACCGCCATTCCGTCGAGGTTGCGATGCGGGGACGGCGACGCGGTGGCGAGATCGGTGAACTCGGGCGTCCAGATCGAGTCCGGCCAGAAGCTCACCATGTGGTCGGGCAGCCAGATCGAGTGGTAGCGGCCGGCGTCAAGCCTTGCCAGCTGAGACAGGTCCAGCGGCAGGGTGGTGCGGAAGAACGCT
>DASWBF010000470.1:0-3545 GCA_036390735.1 Mycobacterium sp.
CGGCAGTCGTGTTGGCCGGCTTCGAGGGTGGTGATGATGGTGAGCAGGTTGGTTTCGACCGTGCGGTTCATCTCGGCGAGGCGACTGTGGCCGTCGGTCTCGGCACGGGCGATCAGCGCGCGGGTATCGTCGAGCTGCTTGTGGTGCTGGGGTAGGAATTCGGCGGTCGTGACGAACAGCGGTCAGGCACGCGTTGGCGTGCGGGCACGATTTCTGTAGCGGTAGACCGCAATAGCCGTTGGGCAGTGCCATTTTCGCGCGGGCAAGGTTCTGTTTCATCCACTCGGCATCGGCGAGCGGTCCGTCGATCGTGGTGTCAACGGGCTCACCGCGGATGTTGATCTTCTGGGCGCGTTCCCACTGCTCGCGAATGGTGGTGTCGGCCAGCCGGGCATAGACAGCCGTCATGGCGTGGCTGGTGTGGTCGAGCAGGCGTCGGACCACTTCCTGCGGCACGTCATGGTTGATCCACCGAGTGGCTGCCGTGTGCCGGAACTGGTGAGCGGTGACATGGACTGACTGACCGAGTTCGTCTGTGACACCACAAGTTTCGAGCCACTGCCCGAGCTGGAGGTGGAACGTCGCGGTGGGAATGGGCAGCCGTCCGTCGGGGTTGGCGCTGCTGCGCGGCAATAGCACGCCGGTGGTTGGGAACCGTTGCCGAGTACGCGCCTGCTGCTCCTGGATCATGGCGGCCAGTTCGTCGTCGATGGGCACCACCGCGTCGCGGCGCATCTTGTGGTTGCGGTAGCGCAAATAGACCGCGCCCTGCGGGTCGCGGACCAGACAGTCCATCTGAAGCCGGGTGGCGTCGCCGATGCGCAGGCCGGTGCGGATGAGGATCTCCACTAGCAGCCGGATCCGCGGGTCGCTGATCCGGTCGAGGTTGGCTGAGCTTTCCAGCTGGTGCATGACGAACTCGGGTATTGCCCGCGGTGCCGGTGTCTCGTCGCGGCGGGGCTGGTCGCTGGGATACAGCTGCGTCTCAGCCGGCAGCGATGCCCACCGATGCTGGCGCACTGCGTGGAGAAACCCGGTCACGCAGCCGATCTCGGCGCTGCGGGTCTTCGGGTGCGGGATCTCAACGGCCAGTCGTGCCAGGTAGGCCTCCAGCACCGCCCGGTCGAACACGCCCGGTCCCGACGAGCTCGCTAGTCCGGGCGTGAACTGCGACAAACGAACGATCGCGAGGCGGTCACTGCGTAGCTGCCCCAGCCCGACTCCGCACGACATTCGCCACCGGCACCACCGCTTGGCAAGATCTCGCAGCCAGACTGGCTGCACCGCAGTGAAATCCAGGCGGGCCCCGTCATGGCCGGAAACACCGAGCCGCCGTAGCCGCCACACGTCACGCTGGTATTCGCTGTCCCAGCCGGTCCCGTCGCGCAAATCGAGCAGGCACTCGATCGCGTAACCGAGGAACGCGCGCGGGGTGTGCAGCGCGGCCGCCGTCGGCAGCCCAGCCAGCCATTCGGCCAGCGGCCGCTCCAACAGCGACTCGGCCCCGGTTGCCGACAAGTGGTCCAGCAGCGGCTTGATCGATCGCGGTGTGGTGCGGGTTCGGTTCAGGTCGACGCGGCATTGCAGCGCGTAGCCGATCTCCAGCCGCAGCTGCGGCCGCAGCGGCCGCAAGTCGAAACGATCCTCGCCGTAGCTGGCGCAGTAGACGATGAACTCCGCCGCCGACGGGCGGCCACGCTGTCGCCACCGAGCATGATGAGAGCTGCACCAGCCCGCGTCCAGTTCGGCCCACAACGCGCACCCCGGGATGGCGCACACCGCTGCCGGTGTGCCGGCCACCTGCGGCTTCCACTGATCCACCGCTGGGCGTCCGGCCTTGTCCCAGGCACGAGAATGCTTGTAGCACAACTGATACCGATGCTGCCCGAAGCCACAATCGGGCACCAGGCACGATTGCAACGGCCGGTAACCCATCACCTCTGGATCAGCGGTCGCCGCCCACGCGTGCGGGTCCGGTTGACCAGCCTTTCTCCATCGGCCTAGATGGGCCGGGCAGAGCCCGGCGTAGCGACTCGAACGCACACACCCGGGCACCGCGCACGCGGGCGACCCGAGAATCGGATCCGCCACGGCGGGCACCAGCACCTCGGCCCGGAACTCCGGCCGCACCGCCGCACCCAAACGCTCGAGTAGGCCTGATCTGATCGGCGCCGCCAGCGCCTCGATGCTCACCACGACCCGTCCCCGTCACCCAGCCACCCTGCGGCCACCAACGCGCCGCGCGCGTCCTCGACCTTCAGATGCGCGTACGCGTCACTGGTCGTAGCGATCGACGCGTGACCCAACAGATGCTGCACCACCTCGACCGGCACCCTTCGGCGCAACAACTCTGTCGCATATGAATGGCGAAAAGTATGCGGCCCGAACATGATCCCGGTCCGCTCCCGCAATCGGCAGACCAGATCGTAGACGCTGGCATACGTCAACGGATACCCGATAGGACCCGACCATAAGTTGACGAACACGTAATCGCTGTCCAGCTCGCCGTACTCGCCATGCAGGTAATCTGCATACAGCCGGATCACGGCGCCCGGCACCGGCACCTGTCGACCTCCGCCCTTGGCCCGGGCCCGATTCCCATTCACCCTCGGCACCACGGTCACCAGCCGGGCCGCGGCGTCGACGTCGCTGTGCCGCAACCCCACCGCCTCACCAACCCGCAGCCCCGATGAAGCCAGCAGGGAAAACAGGAACCGATCCCGCAGCCGATCGCAAGCCGCCACGATCACCGCGATCTGCTCACCGTCTAGCGTGTCGGGGATGCGCCGCTGCGCCCGCAACCGGATCCGCCTGCCGCGTTCGGGTCGAGAACCCAAGTGCGCCAGCATCGGTCGCCACGATCCACCATGCGTCTTGCGCCGCTGCCAGGTCGTCAGAAGATCCCCCAGATCCACGCCGTGACGCTGATGGAACTCGTAGAACGCCGAGATCGCCGACAGCTTGCGGTTCACCGTCACCTCCGAGCACACGCTCTCCGCGGTCGGCAACACCGCGACATTGCCTACCCGCGCCGCCACCGGAAGCCGCAACCACGCCACGAACCGGCCCACGTCTTCCAGCCGCACCCGCGACCACACCACGCCGCACTGATCGAGGAACTCGAACCAATCCCGCAGATCATGGGCATAGGCCTTCACCGTATTCGGCGAGCGCTCGACCGCGTGCAGATGCGCCAAGAATCCCTCGACCGGCTCCACCACCGCCGAATCCTGATCGACGAGAGTCCACGACACCGGATCGCCGAACGGCATCACCACCGGCTGCACCCGCAGACCAGGACACGTCACAGACACCGAAGATAACCGGTCCACAACGCGTTTCCCGGCACCCTGAACGGCGTGTCGTCTACATCGTGGACGGTCTCATCGGGGCCTCAGATAACCATCGAAATCCTCAAGGCCGCAACAAGTTTCTTCGCGCGGGAGTGCGACCCGCGACACCGCTGATCTGTCAGTTCATCGACGAGCACAAGGGTACCTACGGGGTCGTACCGATCTGCCGGGCACTGGCCGTGCACGGCGTGC
>DASWBF010000471.1:0-2051 GCA_036390735.1 Mycobacterium sp.
TGAAGGAAGCCGGAACGGACGATCCTGATCGGGCATGCTGGAGAAGCTCATGCACGGCGACGTGGCGTCCAGAAGACGATCCTGAAAAATCAAACTCTTGATTGGATCGGAGGGCAATGAAGTCGACCGATGTCATTGGCCGTAGCGCCCACGCGCTGCTGTCACTCCCGAACGCGGTGCTCGCGCCGCTCGCCGGACCACGCCCGACGATCGACGGCCAGCGGTTGACTCCGCGCCTGCAACTGCTGGCCAACGGCGGGAAGCGCGCGCTCGCCGGGCTGTCATTTCCGCCGACCGCGCTGGAGCGCAGGTTCGACGCCGTGGGTCAATGGCTCACGCTCGCGCACGGCGACGACGCGAGCTGGCGGGACCTGAGCGCCGGCGGACGCCGGGCACGGTTGTTCGAGCCGATGGAACCGACGACGGGCCTGGTGGTCTTCGTCCACGGCGGTGGATGGCAGTTCGGCAGCATCGACGCCTCCCACGGCGTATGTGCGTTCCTCTCGAAAACCACTGGGCTGAAAGTGCTTTCGCTCGACTACCGGCTCGCCTGGCAAGCGCAGTTCCCGGCTGCGTTCGATGACGTCGTTGCCGGTTTCCGAGAGGCGGTCGATCGCGCCGACGAGCTCGGCGTCGCGCGCGACCGGATCGCGATCGCCGGCGACAGCGCCGGCGGAAACATCGCTTCGGCTGCCGCGCTGGCGCTCGGTGCCGACCCGACCTACCGGCCCAAGCTCGCTGCGCTGATCTATCCGGTCGTGGACGGCGATCTCGACCGCTACGAATCCACGCACCTGTTCCACGCGCCGCTCGACCGGGCGATCGTGCACCGCGACATGCGCCGCTACGCCCCCGACGATGCCGATCGCCTAGACCCGCGCTTCGCAGTCATGGCGGCAAGCGACCTCTCGGCAATGCCGCCCGCTTACATCGCCACCGCTGGAATGGACGTCCTGCGCGACCAGGGCGAGGCCTTCGGCGAGCGGCTGCGCGAGTCGGGCGTGGACGCGAGCGTGCAGCGGTTCCCGAACCTCCCGCACGGGTTCCTCAACCTGCTCGTCGATCCGGACGCCGAGCGGGCCGCCGCCGAGATCGGCCGCGCGATCGGGGAGCGCGTCTGATCACAGCCGGGTGGTGCCGAGGTTCGGCGTTGCCCGCTCCGTCGCCGACCTCTGTTCGTTAGCCGACCCGGCTAACTAACGGACATCGACCACGGGGCCGCCGATCGCAATCACGACGTGCCGCGACAGCCGCCTTCGGCTGTCTCAGATACCTGGTACGCAAACAATCTCAGTGACGGATGGCTATCCGTTACAGTCGAACGAATGGCCGCCACTCTCGTCGGCTACTGTCGATGCTCGACCGACGCGCAGGACCTCACCGCGCAGCGGCAGCGGTTGCGGGAGTTCGGCGTCAACGAGGACCGGATCTACCTCGACCACGGACTCACCGGCACCAACAGGGCGCGACCCGGCCTCGACCAGGCGCTCGCCGCCCTCCGTGAAGGCGACACCCTCGTCGTACCGAAACTCGACCGGCTCGCCCGCTCGGTCCCAGACGCGCGCGACATCGGCGACGGGCTCGCGGCCCGCGGCATCAAGTTATCCCTTGGCGGCCAGGTCTACGACCCGACCGACCCGATGGGAAAGATGTTCTTCAACATCCTCGCCACCTTCGCGGAATTCGAAGTCGACCTGCTGCGCATGCGCACCCGCGAAGGAATGGCCGTCGCCCGTGCGAAGGGGCGGCTCAAGGGCCGGCGACCGAAGCTGTCGACCACGCAGCAGACCGAGTTGCGCCGCATGCACGGCACCGGCGACTACACCATCACCGACCTCGCTGAACTGTTCAGCATCTCCCGACCCACCGTCTACCGGGCCCTCGCAGCCGTGGTAACTGTTGCTGCGCAACGCAACCTCAGATAGCGCCTGGTCCTACTTGCATATGGGTAAACATCGGGAGCCTCCGAACGCCGACGAGCAGTTAGCGTTAGCACGCTGCCGCTCAACGTTCCCGACGAAGTTGCCTGATGCTGGGCCAATTCCGAATAC
>DASWBF010000472.1:0-3379 GCA_036390735.1 Mycobacterium sp.
CGGGAACGCCCCGCCCAGTGGGGCCCCGTCACCCAGCAGGCCGTAGCGCACCGCGTCGCCGGCCCGGGCGGCGGCTTTCTCCAGTGCCACCCGGTAACGCCCGCCCGCCCCGGTGGTGTCGCGGCGGTGCAGCGCACACAGGGCCGTCGTCACCGCGCGCTCGGCGCCCAGCACGTCGGCGATCGGCACCTTCGGCAGCTGCGGTGGGCTCGGCGTGCCGTGCACTGCCTGGTAATTGAGGTCATGGCCGGGGGTCTCGGCGGCGTCGCCGGCGTGGCCGACGATCTCGATCAGCGACAGGCGGGAAAATACGTTGATGGCCAACCGGTCCAGCGCGGACGGCCGCATGGAGGTGATCAGCAGGTCGGCGTCGGCCAGCAGCTCGTCGAACTTCGCACGGTCGTCGAGGTCTTTGAGGTCGAGGCCGACGATGTGCTGGCCCGTCGTGAGCGCGGCGTACCAGGCCGGCGCGGCCGTGGCCAGCGGATCACCAGCGGGCGGCTCGACCTTGGTCACCGTTGCCCCAAACTCCCGCGCAGGCGGGCGGCGGCCAGGGGGCCGGGCAGGTTCACCGTCAGCGATACGACGGAGACATCGTCAAGCACGATACAACTGTATCGTGCCCTGGTTATTTGTAAAGTACGCTGGTCGGTAGCGTTACTGGGCGAGGAGGCGACATGGTGAATCCGCGGGCGACGAACGAGGACCTGACCGCCAAGGCGCGGATCCGCAACGCCGCGTTGGATCTGTACTCGCAGTACGGCGAGGACCGGGTGTCGCTGCGGGCTGTCGCCGCCGAGGCCGGGGTGACGCTGGGCCTGGTGCAGCACCATTTCAAGACCAAGGCCGGGCTGCGCGAAGCGGTCGACCAACTGATCGTGGACTACTTCGCCGCGGCGATCGCCGAGGTACCCGCCGACGGCGCACCCGCGGAGGTCACCGCGGCGCGCAACGAGGCGGTGCGGCGGATGCTCGAGGAGAACCCGCCGGTGGTGAACTACGTGCGCCGCGCCCTGCTAGAGCCCTCCGACAGCCACCTGCATCTGCTGGACGTCCTGGTCGAGTTGACCAGTCGCGAAGTCGGCGCCCTGCGCAAGTCCGGGCGCGCGTCGACGAAGCGTCGGGAGTCCACCCAGGTCGTCGCGGTGTTCGCGCAACAAATGGGGGAACTGCTGTTGGCGCCGCTGGTCGATGCCGTGTGGGACCGGGTCGCCGTACCCGGTGACCAGCACAAGCCGCGGTTGCGGGTCAGTGTCGACGCCGGCGACTAACCGCAGCGGTCGGGTGAGGCGGTCATCGCTGCCGACCATCACGATCCGCCCCTTGCCTTGATACGGCCATATGGGCAACAATACAACTGTATCGCTCTGGAGGGAGGGGCGTGCAGAACTCATCACCGACCCGGCCGCGCACGCTGTGCGAGGCGTTTCAGCGCACCGCCGCGCAGTTTCCGGATCGGGTGGCACTGCGCACGGCCGACGGTGGGGTCGAGGTGACCTGGCGGCAGTACCGAGATCGGGTGCAGTCGATCGCGACCGGGTTGGCCGGGCTCGGTGTCGGACCGGGCGACACCGTCGCTCTGATGATGACCAATCGTCCCGAGTTCCACCTGTGTGACACCGCCGTGCTGCACACCGGGGCAACACCTTTTTCCATCTACAACACCAACCCGCCTGAGATGGTGAGCTATCTGTTCGACAACGCCGAGAACCGCGTCGTCATCTGCGAGCAGCAATTCCTGCCCGTCGTTTCGGCCGCCATGGCTTCCGGCGGGAAGGTGGAGCACGTGATCTGCGTCGACGGTTCGCCGGAACGCACCATCGGACTGGCCGAATTGGAACGGCGGCCGTCGCCGGGGTTCGATTTCGACCAGGCGTGGCGGTCGGTGCAGCCCGACGACGTGCTCACCATCGTCTACACCTCGGGGACGACGGGACCACCCAAGGGTGTGGAGCTAACTCACACGAACTTCATCGAGAATGCTCGCATCACCGAGGAATTCGGCGGAATGAGCTTCGAGGATCGCGCGATCTCGTACCTTCCCGACGCGCACGCCGCCAACCGCTGGTTCACCCACTATCAGAATCTGCTGTATGGCGTGCAGATCAGCACCCTCGACGACGCGAAACAGATTCTCGACGCTCTCAGCTCGGTCCGGCCCACTCTCTTCCTGGGCGTGCCGCGGGTCTGGATCAAGGCTAAGGCCGGCCTGGAAGCCGCCGTCGCACAGGAGCGCCCACTCCGTCGTGCACTCGCCGGCTGGGCATTCGCCGCGGGACGCAGCCCGGCACGCGGTCCCCTCGCCACGCTGCGACGAGCACTCGCCGACCGACTGGTGCTCTCAGCGGTGCGGGCCCGTCTGGGACTCGACCAGGCCCGCATCGCGGTCACCGGCGCGGCACCCATACCCGCCGAGGTTCACGCCTTCATCCTGGGCCTGGGCATCACCCTGTGCGAGGGATACGGCATGAGCGAATGCACCGCCGGCGCCACGGTCCACCGCCCCGGCGATATCCGGGTGGGCACCGTCGGCACGCCCTTGCCGGGCGTCGAGGTCCGGGTCGCCGCCGACGGCGAAATCCTGGTCCGCGGCGACAATGTCATGCGCCGCTACCGCAAGGACCCCGACAAGACCGCGGAGGCGATCGACGCCGACGGCTGGCTGCACACCGGCGACATCGGTGAATTCGACGCCGACGGACACCTGCGCGTGATCGACCGCAAGAAGGAACTCATCATCAACGCGGCCGGTAAGAACATGTCGCCCACCAACATCGAGAACGCGATCGCCGCCAACACACCGCTGGCCGGACCGGTCATGGCTATCGGCGACGCCCGCCCGTACAACACCGCGCTGATCACCCTCGACCCCGACGAAGTCACCAAGATCGACGGCAGCAAGACGATCGCGCAATTGGCCACCGACAGCAGGGTTCACGAGGCCATCGACGCCGGAATCAAAGCCGCCAACGCACAACTCTCACGCGTCGAGCAGATTAAGAAATTCACTGTCCTGCCCGATGTATGGGAACCGGGCAGCCCACACCTTACGCCCACCGGCAAGCTCAAACGCAAGCCCATTGTCGCCACTTACGCCGATGTGATCGAAGCGATGTACTCCCAGCCTTGATCGCCCTGGCATCGTCAAGTTGTTGACCTTGTGTGGTGGCTGCGAGGGTTGGTCGTTGTGGCGATTGCGGCGAGGTACTGCCAGATCCGCCACAAGCAGCTGCTTCCACAGCATGGTCCCCTCTAGCACCGCAGTCGGCGCACGCGCCGGCAAAGTCCGCGCTGCCCATCGCGTCACGAACTGTCGACGCCGACTGGGTTTCATGCTCGGGGCTATCTGAGGGCAGCAGAGCCCGTCAACGCCGCGTCG
>DASWBF010000473.1:0-8933 GCA_036390735.1 Mycobacterium sp.
AACGCCCACGTCAAACGATCGCTCGTCGCATACGACCACTGACCCCGGTTGGGAATCACTCATCTAGCAACGGCCGCCGACATCGAGGAATGGTTCACAGCCGATAGTGATTTGGCAACCACACAGTCCGCGAACTGTGTCATCCGAGACATGATCTGATCACTCCGCTTTCTTTATTACCGGGACTCTTTACAACCGGGACAGCGGCCACCGAGGGTACGGGGGTGTCTGGTCGAGGCTGAAAATGTGTGCTCGGGAAGCCTGTCAGCAGCCGGTGGCTGCTCGGAGTGTGCGGCAGGCCTGGTGCAGACGTGCTGAAGACAAGCGGGTGATCCGGCGTCGGAACGTGGCGCGCGGCAGCGTGTAAATGTTGTCGAAGTTGACGACGCAATCGCTTGGCACGCGGCCCTCGGCGGCGGTCAGTTCCAGCTCAGACACCAGTCAGTCCTCTACGGGTGCGGGTCAATGCGGCTACGACCACCGCGCCGATCCGGTCGCCAACAGGGTCTCTGGTGAGAAGGAGCACGGGCCGGTCGCCGCCGGGAGTCGCGGCAAACCAGAGTTCACCGCGTCGCATCGGCTTCCGCTCGCGACGGGACGTGTTGCGACGACCGCCAGAATCCGCTGATCTCTACGATCGTGACCGTGATGCTGCGATGCACCGGCAAGGTGTTGGCGCTGTTGCGGGTGTCCACGCCGGCCACGGCGGTCGTTGAGACCTCCGAAGAGGACTGGTATGCCAACCTGGTCTGGGTCGATCGGCGCAAGTGCTTGCTGGTGACCCACGCGGGGACGTTGTTCTCGGTGTTCGTGCCAAATGTCACGGCCGCCGGGCTACGTCGAATCGGTCCGCTCGTCGTCTCGGCGATCGAGACCGCCCTCCGCGCTGAAGGGCTGCCTGTCGATACGCTCGGTGAGCTCGATGCCCAGGAGGTGACGGTGGCCAAGACCGCCGACCGCCGCATCCTGGGCACCATGAACGACCTGACAGTCACCGCCGAGCATGTCGTCGGCACTGCTGGAGGTCTGGCCCGCTGCGACATCGATGCGCTCAACCACGCTCTACATCGCACGATCAACAGCATCACCGGCTATGTCCCGCCGATCGAGCTGGTCACCGCCAGCCGTGGGGATCAGCGGTGAGCTACGTGGTCCTGGCGCACGGCAGCACTCAGTCCGCGGCCGGGTTGTGGCGACTCACCGGGGCTTCGTCCCGGCGCGGACACCGGGCGCTGACCGTAGAGGTGCCCAGGGCGGCCGCGGACACCAGCATCGAATACGCCGAGCTGCTGGCCGCACAGCTGCCCGCGGATCTGCATGGCACCGGCATACGGCACGCTTAGCCGCACTCATTAGTGCCGACAAGACCGCCGCTGGTTGGCGTCCGTTGAAGGAACCCCAAACGGACACCCGATACCGACAGCCGGGCGCCGTCCGCGACTTCGACCAGCAGTGTCTCACATACCTGTACGAAACTATTCTCAGTGATCCCCCGGCATTCGTTACACTACGATCATGGCCGGAACGCTGATCGGCTACGCGCGCTGCTCCACCGACGCCCAGGACCTCACCGCGCAGCGTGACCGGCTGCGTGAGCTCGGCGTCACCGAGAACCGGATCTACCTCGACCACGGCCTGACCGGCACCAACCGCAAACGGCCCGGCCTGGACCAGGCCCTCGCCGCCGTCCGCGCCGGTGACACCCTCGTCGTCCCGAAGCTCGACCGGCTCGCCCGCTCGGTGCCCGACGCACGCGCGATCGGCGATGACCTCGCCGCCCGCGGCATCAAGCTGTCTCTCGGCGGACAGCTCTACGACCCCACCGACCCGATGGGCAAGATGTTCTTTAACATCCTCGCCACCTTCGCCGAATTCGAGGTCGACCTGCTCCGCATGCGCACCCGCGAGGGCATGGCTGTCGCCCGCGCGAAGGGCAAACTCAAAGGGCGCCAACCGAAGCTGTCGGCCAAGCAGCAAAACGAATTGCGTCGGATGCATGGCAGCGGCGACTACAGCATCACCGATCTCGCCGAGCTCTTCAAAGTCTCCCGGCCAACCGTATATCGCACACTGGCAGAGTCGAATTCACAGACGAAGGCTACGTAGCCACTGGCGCGCGAGCTCGGCGCCTTCCTCGATTGCCTCTCATGACACGGTTCTTACCGGCACCCCTTGTTGGGCAGACGGTTACGCGCGGGTGCCGCGGCGCAGGCCGGCGGCGAAGTCGAGCCGGTCGGGGTCGCCGCTGCTGCGTACCACGGTCGGTTTGGTCAGGCCGACCAGGAAGGTCCAGCCGCCGGGTAGTGCGCGGCCGGTGCGGTCGACCCGATTCACCTGGAAATACCCCGGATGGTCGGGCACCGGTCGCGCCGCGATCGGCAGGAAGCGGGTTTGGTGGGCGCGGTGTCGAACCAGCGCCACCGCCGCGGCGGCGTGGGCGTGCGTGTCAACGGTTTCGATGCTCATGGAGTCGGTCACCTCCCGCGGGTGACGGTAGCTGCGAAAGTCGAGTTCGGCCCAAGACTCCCGAAGCTGGCCTGAGCCGCAAGGTAGGTCAGTTGGCGGCTTGGTCTCGTTGGAGATACGCGTGCGCCAAGTGCGCACAGCGACTAGCCGAGTGGCTTTAACTTCGCTTTAACTTGTGTCGCGCTGTGTCGCGCTGCCGATCGCCGTCGCGCCGATCGCTGTCTCTGTCGCGCTGCCGATCGCCGTCGCGCCGATCGCTGTCCCGGCGGGGCTCTCTGATCGCCCGTACAAGCGACGAACCGAACTCGAACACTGGCGCTGCTAGGAACGCCACCGAAACCTCCCATGGCGCCTTGAGCAGAGCCGTCACAAGCGCACACACCACCGATCCCGCCACCACAACAGTCGACTGCCACTGGCCGCGTCGCACCGAGGCCACATCGCCATGAGCCAACGTGGTGTCGACCTCGATTTGCGAGTCAAGCGCCTTTTCACTCATCCGCAAGACGCGATCGGCACCACCAGGCACCACGAAGTCGATAGCCTGCAGCTCCGAACCAGGGGGTATCGGCCCACGCCAGGAGCGCACCCCGGCCCGCAGCTCGCGGGCCACTTCTCGTTTGACAGCCTCGACTACCTGGGCGTCGACGACCTCATCGCCGACCGGATCGAGTTCCCTGTCCGCTCCCACGCCCGGCGGATCTGCGCGGTCGAGCGCGTTTCCGCGACCCGCCTCTCGGTCCGCAGCGGGCGCGGATGGATCGTCATCGTGTCGACGCCCCGCTCGCGCGCTCGGGCCATCGCTGCCCTGGTCGTCGTGTTGCGGCTCATGAGCCAACGTCACCCTTTCCTGCCACCACTCGCGATGGTAACGGCAAACCCTGGCTCGTGGCACGGCATGGCACGGCTTAGCCCGTTCGTGACATGGCATGGCCGCGCGGCGTCTTTCACCACTCTTCTCAGGCCGCACCCAGTGCGACGACCGCGACCCGCTGACCGCCGCACCTCGGCCCCCTAATCGGCCTGTGATGAGGATTGGAACAGGATCCTGAACGCGCGGTATCTCAGGAACCTTCACGACAGGTAGTAATCGGTGGCGTCTGGCCCGGTGGTGGTGGCAGGTCCCGAACTGGCCATAGCCCCGTTATGCGGAGAGCTACCACGTCGAGGTAAGTATCGGCCGGGTGGGCCGATTCGGTCGGCCAAATGGTGGACCGACGAAGTTCACGGTTTCGGTTGCACCGCAGACAGATTCAGTTCCCGCATGAGCTTGCGTACCAGCTCGTCGCCGACGCGTTCGCCGGCGCGGAGCAGCTCGGCGTGGATTTGCCGGTAGCCGTAGGTGCCGTCGAAGGCCTCGAACAGGACACCGATCTTCTCGGCGAGCAGCTCGCGGCGCCGTTGAGCGGCGCTGACCGGCCGGCCCCGCCACTCGTAGAAGCCCGACTTGGACACCTCCAGCAGCGCGCACATCCGCGCGACCGTCGGGAGCTTTGCCGCCTGCGCGGCGGCGGCGCGCTCCGCATCGATGAACGCGTACTTCTCGCTCACCGTTGCTCCCTCGCGAAGTACGCAAGGAGCCGCCGCTTTTTTTAGGAACGCGAGTTCCATCGCCATTTCCCGGCTTTCTCGTTCTAGTTCGCGTAGCCGCGCTCGCTCGGATAATTGCAGCGGCGGCTCGTCCTCTGCATGCTCTTCCCGGTACTTTCGGACCCAACTACCGACTGTGGTATCGCTGAGCCCATGATCACGAGCGACCCGCGCGATAGGCTGTTGCCCCTCCACCACCAGCTTGGCTATTTCCTCCCGAAACTCAGGAGAGAATTTCTCGTATCTCTTCGCCAATTCCCATCCTCCTTTCCGAAACAAACCCTATTGTCCGCAGTCCTGAAAGCTGAGGGCACTCCAAGATAACTTGACAGTCATGAAGAAGAAGAAGCAGCAGCGTGTGGTGCGGCCCAAGTCGTGAAGACGCTGGCAGTAACTGCGGGCGGGGGGTGTGTCGAGCTTCAGCGGCGCCGAGCGGTGTCGCGGGTTTGTTGCCAGCGGCTCAGCGCTTCGGGTGACAGGCGGGTGTAGCGGGCGAGTGAGGTCACCGAGGTGTGGCCGGAGTAGGCGAGCAGGGTGGCCGTGTTGGCGCCGTCTTCGGCGGCGTGAGTGAGCGCGCTGTGTCGTAGTTGGTGCAGTGTCCATGGCCCGCTGGGTATTCCGGTTGTGGCATGTTCGAACAGTTCGGCCGCGCGGCGGTAGGACAGGCGCGCCCGGCCGCTGCTCGGATCGAGGTCGGCCGGTGGTAGTTGGACCCTGGCGGCACGGTCGGTGAGGAACAGCGGGCCGCTTGTGCGGGTGCCGATCAGGCGGGGCAGCAGTCGGGCGGTGCCGGTCTGCCAGATGACGGTATCGACGGCGCCGCCCTTGCGGCGGACCTTGGCGCTTCGGTTGCGCCGGTCGAGGTCGTCGATGTCGAGGGCGAGGATTTCGCGGGCGCGGGCGGCGGTTTCGTACAGCATGCGCCACAGCACCCGCTCGCGCAGTGCGAGGTCGTCGCGGGTGAGGAGTTGGTCGACAAGCTCACGCGCGAGTCCTTTTGAGCGGTCGGGTGCCCGCCCGCGCCGGCGCAGCGAGCGCGTGGGGTCACCGTGGATCCAATCCTGATCGGACCAGTAGTGCAGCGCCGAACGCAGCGCGTCCAGGTTTCGGTTGTAGGTCGCCGCGGCCTTGTGCCCCCAACTTTGCTCGAACCACCCGGTCAGCGTCTGGACCTGGGCTGGCTCGGCGAGCACGACCAGCGGGGTTTGTGCGTCGAAGGCGGTGCGCAGCGCCCGCAACGTTGCGGCGTAGACACGCCTGGTTCCGGCCGATTCGGGATGGTCGAGCGTCGCCAGGTACGCCGCGACTGCCTCGCCCACGGTCGGACCCCTGGCCGGCCGCGTGATCCGATGCACCGCGCTCATCGCAGGCCTCCGCTTCTATCGCAGAAAAGCTGCCGGAGTCGCAACGAACTCGCTATACGATCTGCCTGCGTGTCGCGGCTCCGCGCCGATTCCACCGCAGAAAATGTAGCGTTCTGTGCGATAAATTGTCGGCCCGGAACCTATCAATCGGCGCGCGATTGGGGGACATCGTGCCCGTGATCGTCGATCCGGCCGCCCTCGCCGGGTACGCCGCCTTTCCGGCCGACTTGGATCGGGACTGGGTGGGCTCGGTGTGCCACCTGAGCGTCGACGACCTGCGTGCGGCGGGCCGCCGCGTCGATGAGACCACCCGGTTGGGGTTTGCGGTACAGCTGGTGACGGTCCGCGCGATCGGCACCTTTCTGGCCGATCCCACCGCCGTCCCCGATCCGGTGTTGGCGGCGGTGGCCCGCCAGCTCGACATCGCCGATCCGGTTGTGCTGCACCGATATCGGGACCTTCCGGTGCGGTGGCGGCACACCGCGGAGATTCGCGACCGGTACGGATATCGCGACTTCACCGCTCAACCCGCGCGCTTCCTGCTCACCCTTGATTTGTATCGGCAGGCGTGGTCCGACGACGTCGCTGCCTCGGTGCTGTTCCGCGCCGCGCACCGCCGACTGCTCGCCGAGCAGATCCTGCTGCCCGGCCACAGTGTGCTGGCCCGGCTGGTGACAGCGGTGCGCGATCGGGCCGCGCGTCGGCTGCACATCCGCCTGGCCGCTGCGGCGCCGCCCGACCTGGTCGCGCGGTTGCAGAACCTGCTGATCGTGCCGGACGGTGCGCGGCGCTCGGAGCTGGACCGGCTGCGTCGCCCACCGTTCACCCCGACGATCACCGGGCTGGTCAAGGCCCTCCAACGGTTGGCCGAGGTCCGCGCGCTCGGCGCCGGCGCGGTGGACCTGTGCGGTCTGCCCGCCCGGCGGGTGGCGGCGTTGGCCCGCTACGCCGATCAGGCCTGGGTCACCCAGCTGGCGGATCTGGCCGACGAAAGGCGGGTCGCCACGCTGCTGGCCTACACCCACGCGCTCACCGCCGACGCCCGCGACGACGTGATCGACATCTTCGACGTGGTGTTCGGCGACCTGCAACGCTCCGCTACTCACCGCGGCCAGCAACGACGGGTCGGGGAGTTGCGCGATTACGACCGCGCGGTCGGACAACTGCATACCCGGATGCGATCGATCCTCGACGTCCTCGACGCCGACCCCTACTCCCAGACCGCCGTGCTCGACGGGCTGCGGGCCGACCGGGACGGGATTGAAGCAGCGATGGGTACCGTGTCGGCGCTGATGCGCTCACCCGCCGACCCGTTCCACGAACGGCTGGTCGCCGCCTACCCGCAGATCCGTAGGTTCCTGCCACTGCTGATCGAGGCCATCAAGCTGGACGCCACAAGAGTCCGCACGACCGGTGCTGGCCGCCTACCACGCTCTCGGCGACTGGCTTACCAACAAACCGCGCACCACCAAACTCCCCGACACCGAGCTGCCGTTGGAGGTGATCAATGCCGCCTGGTCGCCGCACGTGCGCGACACCGACGCGGGCACCGTCAACCGGTCCGGCTATGCCTGCTGTGTGCTCGATGCGTTGCGGACCCGGTTGCGTCGCCGCGACATCTACGCACCCGCGAGCACCCGTTGGGGCGACCCCCGCGCCGAACTCCTGACTCCCGACGCGTGGGAGGAGCAGCGCGAAACCCTTTGTGACGAGCTGGCATTGGACACCGACCCGACCGCGTTCATCGATCAACTCACCGCCGCCCTGGACGCGTCGTGGCGGGAAACTGCCGGCGGATACGCGGCGAACCCCGACCTGCGTGTCGAGCACCGGGGCGGGCGCGACGAGATCGTGCTGACCCCGCTCGACGCCGACGACCAACCCGACTCACTGATCGACCTGCGTGCCCGGGTGGAGGAATTGTTGCCCGAGGTGGAGATCGCCGACCTGCCGCTGGAGGTGCACGGCTGGACCGGATTCCTCGACGAATACACCCACATGGCCGGCGACACCGGCCGCGAACCCGGCCTGTCCGAAACCCTGTCGGCGCTACTGGTTTCCGAGTCCTGCAACGTCGGCCTCACCCCGGTCGCCGACGACACCCACCGGCCGCTGACTCGCGACCGGTTGAACTGGGTCGCCCACAACTACCTGCGCTCGGCCACCCACGCCGCCGCGAACACCCGGCTCGTGGACTACCACACCCCGCTGGCGCTCGCGCAGGCCTGGGGCGGCGGTCAGATGGCCTCGGCGGACGGCATGCGCTTCGTCATCCCGGTCTCGACGATCCACGCCGCCTACAACCCCCGTTACTTCGGACGACGACGCGGCTCCACCCTCTACTCCTGGATGGCCGACACCCACACCGTGTTCGCGCAGACCCTGATCCCCGGCACTCAACGCGACAGCCTTTACACCCTCGACGGGCTGCTCGCCAACCAGACCCTCATCCGCCCGGAAATGGTATCCACCGAACACCGCCGGCGCCTCGGAAATCGTGTTCGCGCTCGCCTGGACCCTCGGCTACCGGTGGGCACCCCGGCTGGCGGACCTGCCCGACCAGCGGCTCTGGCACATCGGTCGACACGTCGACTACGGGCCCCTCACCGGACTGGCGCGGCACCGCATCAACACCCGGCTCATCATCGAGAACTGGGACCAGATCTGCAGGCTCACAGCGTCCTTGAAGGCAGGCACCGTCACCGCATCCGCGATCATGCGCACCCTGCAGCGCGGCCCCAACCCCTCCAGCCTCGCCCGGGCACTCGCCGAACTCGGCAGGATCGTCAAAACCCTGCACGTACTGCTCTACTGCCGCGACCCGGACTACCGCCGCACCATCCGTCACCTGCTCAACAGCGCCGAAACCCGAAACGGGCTGGCCCGCGACGTCTTCCACGGTCACCGCGGACAAATCCGCAAGCACTACCAGGTCGGGCAGGAAAACCAGCTCGACACCCTCGGCATCATGATCAACATCATCGTGCTCTGGCAGACGATCTACACCCAGGCCGCGCTCGACCACCTCGACGCCAACGGATATCACCCCGACCCCGCCGACATCGCCCGGCTCTCACCACTCGGCCACCCGACCATCAACCTCGACGGCCGCTACCAAACCACCACCCGACCACCGACGAGCGGCCTCCGACCCCTACGAACCACACCCAGATCCTGAACGAGCGCCGGGCGCTCAGGATCCTGTTCCAATCCTCGTCACAGGCCCATGTGCACTCGAAGGGAGTCATCCGTTCCTTGGTGCCCACGGGTGATGGGCGAACCTATGAATGCGTGGTGAGAGTGGTGAAGATCGGCGTCGACTCGGCGACAAGCTCACGGCTCGACGAACTTCGGCACAAGTATCGCCGATTCCCCTACGACTCCACCTTCAACCAGCTCTACAACGCAGAGCGCTTCGACATGTACCGAGACCTCGGATTCGACTCCACATCGCGGGCCATTCGCGCCAGACTTGACGAATCGCCAAGCGCGGGAGGTGATCCCACCAACTCA
>DASWBF010000474.1:0-6479 GCA_036390735.1 Mycobacterium sp.
CAACATCGCCGACTACAACGTAGTGACATCCGACAGCGTGCACCTGCCGCCGACCGTGCATCTGTTCATGCAAGCGACCGGCGTGTACGTGATGAACTTCCTGCCCAAGCCCGCCGAGAGTGTGCCCGGCACCGAGCGCACCCCGTGGTACCACCGCAACGTCGACTACGACGAGATCGCGTTCTTCCACGGCGGTTCGCTCTACGGTATTCCGATGCCGCCCGGACTGATATCGCATGCCCCGCAAGGCGTTCACCATGGCGCGCCGGAGAAGGCCCGGGAGCGGGCGCGTCGGAAGTTCGACGATTTCGACAGCGTCGACTGGAAGGTCATCGCGATCGACACCCGGCGCCGGCTCACGCCCTCCGCGGAGGTGCTGGCTCATGATTTGGGGCAGCACTGATGACCACCGCCGTCAAACACGAATACGACCGCATCCCGTATCTCGTTGCCTACCAAAATAATTCGGGCGTCCGTGATGTCTACGGCGGTGTCGCCGAGCTGGTGGTACTGGAAAGTTATCTGCTGAAACCGAAGACCAAGCCGTCCGCCGCCGGAGCCGCCCCGGCGGCGACATCAGATACCGTGCTGGTGTTCATGCACCCGATCGGCGGTGGCGCCTACCTGCCGATGATCAACGCCCTGGCACGCGCCGGCCACCACGTCATCTACTGCAACAGCCGGTTCCGTGGCATCGACTCGGCGCTGCTGATGGAAAAAGTGGTCGAAGACCTCGGAGAATGCATCAAAGACGCCAAGAACCGGCTCGGCTACGACAAGGTGGTGCTGGCCGGCTGGAGCGGCGGCGGCTCACTGTCGGTGTTCTACCAGCAGCAGGCCCAGCACCCGACGGTGACGGCCAGCCCGTCCGGCGACGGACCCGACCTGACGAAGCTCGGGCTGATCCCGGCCGACGGCCTCATGCTTCTCGCCGCGCACATCAGCCGGCACGGCACGCTGACCGAGTGGCTGGACGCGTCGATCCTCGATGAATCCGACCCCACCAACCGCGATCCCGAACTCGACCTCTACAACCCGGAGAACCCGAACCAGCCGCCCTACAGCGAGGAGTTCCTGGCCCGCTACCGGCAGGCGCAGATCGACCGCAACCGGCGAATCACCAAGTGGGTCAGGGCCAAACTGGCCGAGTTGAAGGCCGCCGGGCGACCCGACGACGAGTTCGCGTTCGTCGTGCACGGCACGATGGCCGACCCGCGTTGGCTGGACCCCGCGGTCGATCCGAACGACCGCGCCCCGCGAAGCACCTACCTCGGCGACCCCCAATGGGTGAACAACGCCCCCGTCGGGCTCGCCCGGTTCTGCACGCTGCGCAGCTGGCTGTCGCAGTGGAGCTACGACGACGCCAACGGTGACGCCGTCAAAGCCGGTCCCGACATCGCGGTGCCCGTACTCGTGATCGGCAACCTCGCCGACGACGCCTGCACACCCAGCCACACCCGCCGGCTGTTCGACGCGATCGGCAATCCGGACAAAGAGATGTACGAAATTCCCGGCGCGAACCACTACTACTCCGGCCCCGATCAACGTGGGACGCTGCGAGAAGCGGTCGGTATCTGCACGGATTGGCTGACCCGCCACGGCTTCTCACTGGAGGTTGCATGACCGTTTCCGGCCCGCTGGACGGCATTCGCGTGATCGAGGTCGGCACGCTGATTTCGGGCCCGTTCGCCGGTCGGCTGCTCGGCGACATGGGTGCGGAGGTCATCAAGATCGAGCCGCCCGGTTCCCCTGACCCGCTGCGCACCTGGGGACAGGCCGAGCTGAACGGGCATCACTTCTTCTGGACCGTACACGCGCGCAACAAGAAGGCGGTGACGCTGAACCTGCGGGGCGCCAAGGGCCGCGAGGTGTTTCTGGACCTCGTCGAGCGGTCGGACATCATCGTCGAGAACTTCCGTCCCGGCACGCTGGAGAAGTGGGACCTCGGTTACGACGTTCTGCGCCAATGCAATCCAGGCATCATTCTGGTACGTGTCTCGGGTTACGGCCAGACCGGCCCGGAGGCGCACAAGGCCGGCTACGCGTCGGTCGCCGAGGCGGCCAGCGGCCTGCGGTACATGAACGGATTCCCCGGCGGCCCGCCGCCCCGGCTGGCGCTGTCGCTGGGTGACAGCCTGGCCGGCATGTTCGCCGTGCAGGGCGCTCTGGCGGCGCTCTACCGGCGCACCGTCACCGGCGAGGGTCAGGTTGTTGACGCCGCACTGACCGAATCCTGCTTGGCCGTCCAGGAATCCACGATCCCCGACTACGATGTCGGCGGCGTTGTGCGGGGGCCGTCGGGCACCCGGCTGGAAGGTATCGCCCCGTCGAACATCTACCGCACCGCCGACGGCAGCTGGGTGGTGATCGCCGCGAACCAGGACACCGTGTTCCGTCGGCTGTGCGCGGCAATGGGGCGCCCTGAACTGGCCACCGACGACCGATTCGCCAATCACGTTGCGCGCGGGCGTAATCAAGACGAGCTGGACAAGATCATCGCTGACTGGGCATCGGAGCGCGAGCCCGGCGAGATCGTCGCGACGCTGTCCGACGCCGGCGTGATCAGCGGCCCGATCAACACCGTCGCCGAAGTGGTCGAGGATCCACAGTTACGGGCCCGCGGGATGATCGCCGAACACTACGACGAACGAGTCGACCGCCCCGTGTTGGGCCCGGGTGTCGTACCGGTGCTCTCGGGTACGCCGGGCACGATCCGCAACGCCGGCCCGGCCCGACCGGGCCAGCACAATGACGACGTCTACATCGGCCTGCTCGGCAAGACCGTCGACGAACTCGAGACGCTGCGCGCGGAGGGAGTGATATGACCGAGCTACCCGCACACGTGGACATCCGCGAAGTGTCACTGCGTGACGGACTGCAGATCGAAGAGCCAATCCCGTTGCGCGCCAAGCTGGAACTACTTGAGGCGGTCGCGGCGACCGGGGTGCGCGAGGTGGAGGCCACCGCGTTCGTGTCGCCGTCGAAGGTACCCGCGCTGGCCGACGCCCCAGAACTAGCGGCAGCACTCGCCGCCTTTTCGGGAATTGAGTTTTCCGCGCTGGTGGCCAGCCCGAACGGTGCCAAACGGGCGCTGGCTGCCGGACTTCGGTCGATCGAGTACGTAGTGTCGGCATCGGACGGGCACAGCCGGGCCAATGTCGGTCGCCTGAGCGCCGAGGCGACCGCGCAGATTTCGGACATCGTCGCCGTCGCCCACGACAGCGGCGCATCGGTGGAGGTCATCGTCGCGTGCGCGTGGGATTGCCCGTTCGACGGTCCCACGCTGCCGCGCCGCGTGATCGGCATTGTCGAGAAGGCTTGCGACGACGGCGCCGATCGACTGGCGCTGGCCGATACCATCGGCACGACCACACCCCGTCGCACGGCGGACCTGTTCGCCGATGTGAAGGCGGTCGTCGGCGGCATCCCGCTCGGCGCGCATTTCCACAACACCCGCGGCGCGGGCCTGGCGAGCGCGTACGCCGCTGTCCAAGCGGGCGTCACGCGGCTCGATGCTTCCGTGGGTGGGCTGGGGGGATGCCCGTTCGCGCCCGGGGCAACGGGCAACGTCGCCACGGAGGACTTGGTGTACATGTTGCGGGACAGCGGTGTTGAGGTTGATATCGACCTCGACGCTGCGATCGCGGCCGCTCGCGTCGCGCAGCGCGTCGTGGGCCATGACTTGCCGAGCGCGCTACTGCGGGCCGGCGACAGAATGCTCGGCGGGTGAGCATGCCGCCGGAGCCGCAGGGCCGGCGACATCAGGCACTGCGGGTGCTGAGCCTAAAGGGCCGGCAGACCCGCGAGGCCATCGAGCAGGCGGCCCGAAAGTTGTTCGCCGAGCGAGGCTTCCACGGCACCACACTCGCGGACATCACGTCGGCGGCAGGCAAGTCGCCCGCGGTGTTCTACCGCTACTTCGACGACAAGGAAGATCTGCTCGCCGCGCTGGCCGAGTCGTTCCTGCACGACATCGTCGAGCCGTCCGGCGTCAGCGTCTCACTGCCGGAGTCGCCCGACGACACCGAGTTCTTCACCGCGGTGGTCACCGGATACTGGAACATGTTCAAACAAAACATCGGGATCATGATCGCCGTCGCGCAGCTGGCTGCGACCCAGCAGCGATTCGCTCACGTGCAGAATGAGTTTCGCCGCTTCGGCATCGAGATCGTTTCCGCCTCGGTGCGGAGGGCGCAGGACCAGGGCTACGGACAGGACCTGAACCCGGAGCACATCGCCGCCGCGATCGCGCTGCTGTTCGAGAATTTCACGACGGTGTTCGTGTCCTCGTCCGGTCTCGGAGAGATCAGCGATCACGATGCCATCGTGACGTTGTCGACAATCTGGAAGAAAACGCTGTACGGCTTCTGAAAAGGAGAATTCCGTGGATTTCACGCTGCCGGGTCACCTTCCAGGACTGCTCGACGAGATCGACGCGTTCATCGAGCGGGAGATCAAGCCGCTGGAGCGGAAGAACATGCAGTACTTCGACCAGCGCCGCGAGTACGCGCGCACGGACTGGGAGAACGGCGGGATTCCGGTGCGAGCGTGGGAGGATCTGCTCGGCGAGATGCGAAGGCGCGCCGACGCGGCCGGCTGGCTGCGCTACGGGCTGCCGTCGTCGCTCGGTGGCCGTGACGGCACCAACGTCGACATGGCGGTCATCCGCGAGCACTTGGCCGCCAAAGGCCTTGGCCTGCACAACGACCTGCAGGACGAGTCGTCGATCGTCGGCAACTTCCCGCAGGTGATCATGATGGAGCGTTTCGGCACCGAGACGCAGCGCAAGGAGTGGTCGCAGGCGATGATCCGAGGCGAGCGCAGCTTCGCGTTCGGGCTCACCGAACCGGGCCACGGCTCGGACGCCACGTGGCTCGAGACCCGCGCCGAACGCACTGGTGACGGCTGGGTCATCAACGGCGCCAAGCGATTCAACACCGGCGTGCACCGGGCCACGAACGACTTGATCTTCGCCCGCACCTCAGGAGAGCCGGGTCAGGCGGTGGGCATCACCGCGTTCCTGGTCCCTTGCGACGCGCCAGGCTTCGAGGTGCCCTACTACTGGTGGACTTTCAACATGCCGTCCGACCACGGCGAGGTGGAACTGCACGATGTCACAGTGGCCGACGACGCGGTGCTCGGCGAGGTGGACCGCGGTCTGGAAGTTGCGCAGACGTTCCTGCACGAGAACAGGATTCGTCAGGCGGCCAGCAGCCTCGGCGCTGCGCAATACTGCATCGACCGGGCCGTCGAGTATGCCGGCGAGCGGGTGGTGTTCGGCAAGCCGCTGTCGGTGAACCAGGCGGTGCAGTGGCCGCTCGTCGAACTGCAAACCGAGGCGCAGATGGTGCGGCTGCTGGTCTACTACGCGGCCTGGCACCTCGACCGCAACCACCACCTCGAGGTGTCCGACAAGGTGTCGATGGCCAATTACCGCGCCAACCGGCTGGTGTGCAACGCCGCCGACCGGGCGATGCAGGTGTTCGGCGGCGTCGGCTACACCCGTCACGAGCCGTTCGAGCACATCTACCGCCATCACCGCCGATACCGGATCACCGAGGGGTCCGAGGAGATCCAGATCCGCCGGGTTGCTCAGCGGCTGTTCAAGTTCGGCCGGCAGCAGCAGTGACGGTGGCTGGTCCGGCGCGAGCGTGCACGTTTGTAGCCCTGCGGACGGCGTGTCGTGCGACAGACACGCACGCTCGCGGCAAGAAGGAGGGGCGATGATCACCGCTGACGGGCTGGACGAGAAGCTCGCGGGCGTGCTGTCGCCGGTGCTCGGCGGCCCGGTCACCGTCGAGAACCTGCACGCGCTGACCGGCGGTGCGAGCCGATCCACTTGGGCATTCGAGGCAGGCCAGCGCAAGCTGATCCTGCGCACCGGCCCACCCGACGACGTACACGCCGGCATGGAACTCGAGGCGCAGACGCAGAAGCTGGCCGCAGCGGAAGGGACTCCGGTGCCGCACGTGCTGATCGCCGACGATTCGGCGAGCCCCCTCGGCGTGCCGTATTTGGTATGCGACTTCATCGACGGGGAGACGATCGCTCCCAGAATTCTCCGGAAGCTTGACGAGGCCGCCCGCGCCCGGCTTCTCGAACTATGCGCCCAGGCGCTCGCCGCGATCCACCGCGTCGACCCCACGAATGTCGAGCTGCGCCGCGACGACCAGATGGCGCTCTGGCGCGCTCAGCTCGACGAGATGGGCGACACCACCGCCACGTTCGAATGGACGCTGCGCTGGCTGGCGGCCAACCGGCCGCCACCGTCGCCGCCGTGTTGGTCCACGGCGACTTCCGCATGGGCAACCTGATCATCGACGACGGCCAGCTCGCCGCGGTGCTCGACTGGGAGCTCGTGCACGTCGGCGAGATTTACGAAGACCTAGCCTGGTTCTGCATCCGCGCCTGGAGGTTCGGCGCACCGCGGAGCCGCAGCGCCGGCGGATTGGGCAGCATCGGACAATTCCTTTCCGCCT
>DASWBF010000475.1:0-10720 GCA_036390735.1 Mycobacterium sp.
CGGGCTGCAGACCAACACCGCGCCGGTGTACAAGATGCCTTGGGGCACCGTGCATCCGACCACGATTTCTGCGCCCATCGTCGGCATGGCTTACGGCGCTTACGACGCACACGTGGAGCACCAGGGCAAGAGGATCCGAGCCGCGTTCGCCGGCGAAAAGGCCAAGGATGATCCGTTCGCGAAGGTGCGCATCGCCGAGGCAGCCAGCGACATCGACGCCGCCTGGCGCCAGCTGATCGGCAACGTCAGCGACGAATACGCGCTGCTCGCCGCGGGCAAGGAGATCCCGTTCGAGTTGCGGGCCCGGGCCCGCCGCGACCAAGTCCGCGCCACCGGCCGCGCGATCGCTTCGGTCGACCGGCTCTTCGAGGCCTCGGGTGCGACCGCGCTGGCCAACAGTGCTCCGATTCAACGGTTTTGGCGCGACGCGCACGCCGGTCGGGTGCACGCCGCGAACGATCCTGAACGCGCGTACCTGATTTTCGGTAACAACGAGTTCGGTCTGCCGCCCCAGGACACCATGGTCTGATGACGTCGTTCGCAACCGAAGCCGAGAATCAACAAGAGGTCACCTTCGAATCGACCTCCCGGTACGCACAGGTGCGAGACGACATGCGCCTGCACTACCACGAGGCCGGGGTAGCCAACGAGCAGACCGTGGTGCTGCTGCACGGCGGCGGGCCGGGCGCGTCGAGTTGGTCGAACTTCTCCCGCAACATCGCGGTGCTGGCGCGGCACTTTCACGTGCTCGCCGTCGACCAGCCGGGCTACGGCTACTCGGACAAGCACACCGAGCATGAGCAGTACAACCGCTACAGCGCGACCGCCCTGCTGAACCTCTTCGATCACCTCGGGGTCGACCGGGCGCCGTTGGTGGGCAATTCGCTGGGCGGCGGCACCGCGGCGCGGTTCGCGCTGGACAATCCGGACCGGGCGGGCCGCCTGGTGCTGATGGGCCCAGGCGGGTTGAGCGTCAACCTCTTTGCGCCCGACCCCACCGAAGGCGTCAAGCTGCTGGGCAAGTTCTCCGTGGAGCCGACGCGGGAGAACATGGAGAAATTCCTGCGGATCATGGTCTACGACCAGAAGCTGATCACGCCGGAACTGATCGACGAGCGCTTCGCGATCGCCAGCACGCCCGAGTCGCTGGCTGCCACCCGTGCGATGGGAAAGTCATTCGCCGGCCCCGACTTTGAGCTCGGCATGATGTGGCGGGACGCGCACAAGTTGCGGCAGCGGGTGCTGCTGATCTGGGGCCGTGAGGACCGGGTGAACCCACTCGACGGGGCCCTGGTGGCGCTGAAGACCATCCCGCGCGTCCAGTTGCACGTGTTCGGCCAGTGCGGCCACTGGGCGCAGCTGGAGAAATTCGACGAATTCAACCGGCTGACAATTGACTTCCTGGGAGGTGGGTGATGAGCATTCGATCGCTGGGCTATCTGCGCATCGCGGCCACCGACATGGCCGCCTGGCGCGAATTCGGCCTGAAGGTACTCGGCATGGTCGAGGGCGCGGGCACCGTGGACGGTGCGCTGTACCTTCGGATGGACGACTTCCCCGCCCGGCTGGTGATCGTGGCGGGCGAGCATGACAAGCTGCTGGTGGCCGGCTGGGAATGCGCGAATGCCTCTGGCCTACAGGAGATCCGCGACCGGCTCGACGTCGAAGGTGTGCCGTACAAGGAGGCCACTCAGGCTCAGTTGGCCGATCGGCGCGTCGACGAGATGATCAACTTCCAGGATCCGTCCGGCAACTGCCTGGAGGTGTTCCACGGCGCGGCGCTGGAGCACCGCCGGGTGGTCAGCCCGTACGGGCACAAATTCGTCACCGGCGAGCAGGGACTCGGCCACGTGGTGCTGTCCTGCCGCGACGACGCCGAGGCGCTGCACTTCTACCGCGACGTGCTCGGTTTCAAGTTGCGCGATTCGATGCGGATGCCGCCGCAGATGGTGGGGCGTCCGGCCAACGGGGCGCCGGCGTGGCTGCGGTTCTTCGGATGCAACCCGCGCCATCACAGCCTGGCGTTTCTGCCGTTGCCCACACCCAGCGGGATCGTGCACTTGATGGTGGAGGTGGAGAACAGCGACGACGTCGGGCTCTGCCTGGATCGCGCGCTGCGGCGCAAGGTGCCGATGTCGGCCACGCTGGGCCGCCACGTGAACGACCTGATGCTGTCGTTCTATATGAAGACCCCGGGCGGCTTCGACGTCGAATTCGGCTGCGAAGGAAGACAAGTCGACGACCACGACTGGATCGCCCGGGAAAGCACCGCGGTCAGTCTGTGGGGCCACGACTTCACGGTCGGCGCGCGCAACGCCTGAACCGTGACGTCAGCACCCATCGACCCGCGCACGTTCCGCCACGTGCTGGGCCAGTTCTGCACGGGTATCACGGTGATCACCACGGTGCACGAGGACGCCCCGGTCGGGTTCGCGTGCCAGTCGTTCGCGGCGTTGTCGCTGGAGCCGCCGCTGGTGTTGTTCTGCCCGACCAAGGTGTCGCGTTCGTGGCAGGCGATCGAGGCAACGGGGCGGTTCTGCGTCAACGTGCTGCATGAGAAGCAGAAGGACGTGTCGGCCCGGTTCGGCTCGAAGGAGCCCGACAAGTTCGCCGGAATCGATTGGCATCAGTCACCTTTGGGGTCGCCGATCATCGACGATTCGTTGGCGCACATCGACTGCACCGTCGCGTCGGTACACGACGGGGGTGACCACTTCGTGGTGTTCGGTGCGGTGGCGTCGCTGTCCGAGGTGCCCAAGAAAAAGCCGCGACCGCTGTTGTTCTATCGCGGTGAGTACACCGGCATCGAGCCGGACAAGAACACCCCGGCGCAGTGGCGCGACGACCTGGAGGCCTTCCTGACCGCCACCACCCCCGACACCTGGCTCTAGTCGCCTTCCCAGGACGTCTTTCGTGAGCGTGAGCCGACTGCGAATTTTGGCGCCTTGATTTTCGCACTGTGCTCACGCTCGGCGGTCGCCCCGTCACATATCCGCGCGCTGCACCGTCTCACAGTTAAGGAAGCACAAGTTTAAGACGGGAGGCATTGTGAATCCCTCGAATACGTGGGCGCGGATATACCTAGTCACGCTGACGGCGATTGTTGGAGCGATCACCGTTGCCATCG
Source organism: Mycobacterium sp. (assembly GCA_036390735.1). Classification (GTDB taxonomy): domain Bacteria; phylum Actinomycetota; class Actinomycetes; order Mycobacteriales; family Mycobacteriaceae; genus Mycobacterium. The sequence goes on from DASWBF010000475.1 coordinate 3,128, forward strand.
GAATTTGGTGTCTGGTCGATCCCGGCTCTTTCGCCGAATCCGTCGGATTCGATGTCCATGAGCATTTCCTGCACGACATCGGTGCGTTCCAGCTGGGCCTTGGCGTCACACTGCTGCTCGCCTTGATCTGGTCCGATGCTTTGGCCACCGCCATCGCGGGATTCATCGTGGCGAATACCGTGCATACGGTTAATCACGTCCTGGACCTCGACCTTGGTGGTTCGGCGGCCCAAGCCTGGCTGCTCGGCGCGGTCTCGGTGGCGCTGGTGGCGGCGTTCGTCGTGCGGCTGCGCCAGCTCGGCTACGTCCTGGGCACCGTCGCGACCGCGACCAGCCCGGCGTTGGCCCCGTTCGTCCGCCAGAAGACGATCAGGCTCACCACATTCCGAAAGGACGGAACTCCCGGCACCAGTCCGGTCAGCATCGTGGTCGACGGAGAGCGCGCGTATTTTCGGAGCTTCGAGCGGGCAATCAAAATACGGCGGATCAAGCGCAACCCGAGCGTCGAGTTCGGGTCGGCGACGATGTCGGGCAAGCCAACCGGCGGCATGCGACCCGGCCGAGTACGTCTGCTGGACGGAGCCGAGTATCGGACAGCAGCTCGCTTGCTTCGGCGCAAGTATCCCTTCCTGCATGGCGTGCTGGTGCCGATGATGCATCGGGTCATGCGAAGCAAGCTCGGCCGCACGGCGGACGCCGAGTTGATTCCCACCGCTTCGTCAAGTGGGTCACAGCAAGGGAGTAGTAGTGACGCCGTTGTCGGCCAAGCTGTCGTACCTCCGGCCTAGCTTCAGTTCATGTTGTGCTATATCGACATCGACGAGCGGCCCGATGCCGAGTTCTTCGAGGACCTCGACGATTGGGAAGTCGGTCAGGTCCTCAAAGAGGCGACGGAGGCCGAGGCTGCGGCCGAGGAGTGGTGGATGGCGGCCAGCGAGGAGTTGGCCCTGCGGCGCCTGCGGCGCTCACGGCCGGCCCCGCCGCTGTTTGAGCGGTTACGGGCGGCGGAGCAGCGACGCCTTGACCGCCGAAGAAGAAAGCGGCCACGGCGACGTAGACCGCGAACGTGAAACCTTTGCGACGACGCGCCGCGCGGGTTCGCAGACGTTTCACACTGGGCGATACCTAACAGTCGCTATCGAGCGTGACCAGCGAGCCGGACGCGCGGCAGGGGTCAGCCCGTGGTCGAACCGATCGACGGCTAGAAGTCGACGTCCGGGTAATCGGCAGCCAGTGCCGTTCATTCACGCCGCCGCTGTCGGTTCGAAGAACGGCTGACTGGAAAGCAACGCACCGAGCAGAACGTGTGGTGAGAATGCACTATGAGCCAGGGCAACACGTCGACAGCCAGCACGGTTCCAACCGGACTCAAGCGAGTCGTCGTCGCATCGATGGCCGGCACGGTGGTGGAATGGTACGAGTTCTTCTTGTACGGGACCGCTGCCACGCTGGTGTTCAGCAAGTTGTTCTTCAAACAGGGCGGCAGCGAGCTCGACACGATTCTCGCGGCGTTCATCACGTATGCCGTCGGGTTCGCCGCCCGTCCGCTCGGTGGTGTGGTCTTCGGGCATTTCGGCGACAAGTACGGGCGCAAGAAGCTGCTTCAGTTCAGCCTGCTGCTGGTGGGCGCCGTGACGGTCCTGATGGGCTGTCTACCCACCTTCGCCCAAGTCGGGTATTGGGCACCAGCTCTGCTGGTGGTGTTGCGCTTCCTGCAAGGCTTCGCGGTGGGGGGTGAGTGGGGCGGAGCGGTGCTGCTGGTGGCCGAACACAGCCCGAACCGCAGCCGCGGGTTCTGGGCCAGCTGGCCGCAGGCCGCTGTGCCCGTGGGCAACATGCTCGCCACGGTGGCGCTCCTGGTGCTGACCGCGACGCTGTCGGAGGCGGCCTTCCTGTCGTGGGGATGGCGGATCGCGTTCTGGTTGTCCGCGGTGGTGGTTCTGGTCGGCTACTACATCCGCACCAAGGTCAGCGACGCGCCGATCTTCCTCGAAGCGCAACAGGAGGCCGAGCAGATCAAGGCCGCGTCGTTCGGCGTCGTCGAGGTGCTGAAGCGGTATCCGCGCGGAGTGATCACGGCGATGGGCCTGCGCTTCGCCGAGAACATCATGTACTACCTGGTGGTCACCTTCTCGATCACGTATCTGAAGGTGCAGGCCCATGCCGACACCAGCGACATCCTGTGGTGGCTGCTGATAGCTCACGCGGTGCACTTCGTTGCGATCCCCCAAGTCGGCCGGCTCTCGGACCGTTTCGGGCGGCGCCCGGTGTATTTCGTCGGCGCGATCGCCGCCGGCAGCTGGGGCTTCTTCGCGTTCCCGATGATGGACAGCGGCCACTACTTCGTCATCATGAGCGCAATCATCCTCGGTTTGGTGATCCACGCGATCATGTACGCGCCGCAGCCGGCGATCATGGCGGAGATGTTCCCGACCAGGATGAGGTATTCCGGTGTCTCTCTTGGCTATCAGGTCACTGCGATCTTCGCAGGCTCACTCGCGCCGATCATCGCGGTGCGACTGCTCGAGATCTATGATTCCTCACTGCCGATCGCGCTGTATCTGGCTGGCGCCGCCGTCGTCACGCTGATCTCGGTGCTGTTAACTCGCGAGACCAAGGGCATCGACCTGGCCGAGGTCGATCGCGCCGATACCCGACGATTGGCCGAAGCGAGCCCCGTCCAGGCTCCGCCGCACGGCTAAGCCTGCAGCCACGGCTCGATCCGTCGCAGCGCCTCGTCGATGTCTTCCGTCGGTCCGGCGAACGACAGACGCACGAACGAGTTGCCGTGCACGGTGTCGAAATCGATGCCGGGTGCGATCGCAACGCCGGTGTCGGCCAACAACTTCGAGCAGAACAACATCGAGTCCGTCGTCACGTCCGAGACGTCGGCGTAGACGTAGAATGCGCCGTCGGTCGGCGCGAGCCGGTCGAGCCCGATCCCGCGCAGTCCGTTCAACAGCCGCTCTCGGTTGACGGCATAGTGCTCGACGCGCGCGTCCGACTCGGCGACCGATTCCGGCGTGAACGCGGCGACCGCGGCGAATTGCGCGAGCACCGGCGGACAGATCGTGAAGTTGCCGGTGAGGCAGTCCGCCGCGCGGCGCAACTCGGGTGGCACAAGCATCCAGCCCAGTCGCCAGCCGGTCATCGCGAAGTATTTCGAGAAGCTGTTCATCACAATCGAATTGCGCGATGTCTCCCACGCGCAGCTGGTGGCGGGCGCTCCGGGATAGACCAGCCCGTGGTACACCTCGTCGCTGATCAACTGCACGCCGGTGTCGTCGCACCGCGTCGCGATCGCCGCGAGCTCGGCGGGCGGGATCACCGTCCCGGTCGGGTTGGCGGGACTGGCGACGACGACGCCGCGCACTGGCGGGTCGAGCGCGGCGAGCATCTGCGCCGTCGGCTGGAATCTGGTCTCCGGGCCGCACGGCAGGTCGACGACCTCACAGCCCAACGCGGACAGGATGTTTCGGTAGCACGGATACCCGGGGCTGGTGACCACCACACGATCGCCGACGTCGAAGCAGGCCAGAAACGCGAGCAGGAAGCCTCCGGACGAGCCCGTGGTCACCACCACGTCGTCGGCGTCCACGACGATGCCATGGCGGGTCTGATACGCACCGGCGATCGCCTCCCGGAGTTCGGGGATGCCCAGCGCGACGGTGTAGCCCAGTGGGTTGTGTTCGAGGGCCTCGGCCGCGGCAGCGCGCACTGCGGCAGGCGCGCCGGCGCTGGGCTGCCCGGCCGACAGGTTCACCAAGTCGCCGTGCGTGCGCTGCCGTTCAGCCGCCGCCAGCCAGACGTCCATCACGTAGAACGGCGGAACACCCGCACGAAGCGCTACCCGGTTCACGCTTGAATATTCAACACCTCGGACTCGAGCCGGCGGAGGTGGTCCCGCGTCGGGCCCAGCAACTGGCCGCTGCCGTGTGCCCGCTTGAAGTACAGCTGGATGTCGTGCTCCCAGGTGATCGCGATGCCGCCGTGCATCTGAATCGCTTCGGCGGCAACCGCGTCGAACGCCTCCGTCGCGGCGACGCGGGCCACCGCGGCCGTCGTCGACGTCGGTTCGGCGACGGCGTCGTCGACCACCGCGCGCGCAGCCGACACGGCGACGTACAAGTCGGCCATTCGGTGCTTGAGCGCCTGGAAGCTGCCGATCGGCCGGCCGAACTGGACCCGTTGCTTGGTGTAGTCGACAGTCAGTTCGAGGCACCTCTCGGCGGCGCCGATCTGCTCGGCGGCGAGCAGAATCGCCGCGGCGTCAGCGATGCCGGGATCGGTGCCCAATGGACCGGTGTCCTGCGGCGTCACCCGCGCCAACCGGCGGGTGAGATCCATCGTGTCGACGCGATTCGAGGTAAACGTCGTCCACCGGGTCAGCCGCTCATCGTCCACCGCCACCACCACGTCGGCGGTGTCGCCGTTGATCACGTAGTCCGGGTCGAACACCACCGCGCCGATCGCGGTGCCCTCAGCAAGCTGGCCGACGGTGTCGGCGTCGACGTCGTCGGCGGCCAACAGCGCCAGCTCTGCGAGCGTGGTACCGAGCAGGGGAGTCGGCACCAACCCACGGGCGAGTTCGGAGAGAACCGTTGCCGCGTCGGCGAATTCGCCGCCCGCCCCGCCGAGTTCTTCCGGCACCACCAACGCGGCGGCACCGACCTGCTCACACAACAGCTTCCACAGCGCCTCGTCGTACCCGCGTGCGGAGTCCATGGCCTGCCGCACCGCTTCCGGACCCGCGTGCTTGGCGACGAGCCCGCGCACGGTCTCGCGAAGCAGCTCGCGTTCGTCGTTCACAGCGCCTCCAGAACCCGACGACGGTGCGCGGCCGGATCGCCCCACGCCGACCGCAACGCCTGCACCCGCAGCAGCCACAATGACATGTCGTGCTCCGCGGTGAACCCGATCGCACCGTGGGTCTGCAGCGCATTTCGTGCCGCCAGCGTCGCGGCTTCGGCGGCGGCTACCTTTGCGGCACTCACGTCGCGGGCGGTGTCCGGCGAATCCGCGGCCAGCGACAGCGCCGCCCCGTACAGCAGCGGCCGGGCCAGTTCGAGCGCGGTGTGCACGTCGGCCAGCTTGTGCTTGATCGCCTGGTAAGAGCCGATCACCCGGCCGAACTGCGTTCGCTGCTTGGCATAGTCGACCGCTGCCGACAGCAGCGCCTGCCCGGCGCCGACCAGCTGTGCTGCGGTGGCCAGCGCGCCGACCTCGTAAGCGCGGGCGACGTCGGCCGGCCGGCTGTCACCGGATGTGCTGACGTCGTAGAGCCGGCGACTCGGGTCGACGGACGCGTGGCACTGCTGCGGCTCCGCGTCGCTGACGACGCCATCGGTCGCCAGCAGCGTCAAGCCCGCCACCTCGGCGTCGACCGCTCGGGGAACCGACGGTGGCATCGCAACGGTCGCGATCAGCTCACCGGACGCCAGCCGCCTCGCGCGGTCATCGTCGGCCATCAGAACCGGGGCCACCGCGATGGATTCCGTCACCGGCCCGGGCACACACCAGCGGCCAAGGCGCTCGAGCGCGACGATGAGGTCCACCGGGTGAGCCTCGATGCCGCCGAACCGCTCCGGCACCGCAAGCGCGGTGACGCCGAGGTCGGCGAGCCGCGCCCAGACCTTCCGGCCCGGCGCGGTATCACCGGAAGCCCACGCTCGCACCGCCGCCGGCAGGTCCGCGCTCGCCAGCGCCGCGTCGATGCTGGCCGCGAAGTCCCGCTGCTGCTCGTCGAGCGCGAATCTCATTTCGCCTTCTCCCGGGGCAGGCCCAGCAGGCGCTCGGCGATGATGTTGCGTTGAATCTCATTGGTGCCCGCATAAATTGGCCCCCCGAGCGCGAACAGGAGCCCGTCGGTCCACGCATCGGCGAGCTCGCCGTCGGATCCGCGGATGTCGAGAGCCGTTTCGTGGATGGCGACGTCGAGGTCGGACCAAAACACCTTGGTCACCGACGATTCGGCACCCAGTTCACCACCTTCGGCGAGCCGGGTCACCGTGCCGAACGTGTGCAGGCGATAGGCCTGGGCCTTGATCCACGCATCGGCCACGCGGTCGCCGAACGCGCTGTCGCGCTCCGTCTTCCACAGTTGCGCCAGCCGTTCGGCGGCGGCGACGAAGCGGGCTGGACTGCGTAGGGACATGCCGCGCTCGTTGCTCGACGTGCTCATCGCGGCCCGCCAGCCGTCGTGCGGCTCGCCGATCACGTCCTCATCGGGCACGAACACGTCGTCGAGGAAGATCTCGCCGAAGCCGGTGTCGCCGTTGAGCTGGGCGATGGGCCGCACCGTGATCCCGTCGGCGCGTAGGTCGAACATGAAATACGTGAGGCCGCGGTGACGCTCTGCGTCCGGGTCGGAGCGGAACAACCCGAAGGCCCTGTCGCCGAACACGGCTCGCGAACTCCAGATCTTCTGCCCGTTCAGCAGCCAACCGCCGTCGGTCTTGGTGGCCGTCGACCGCAAGGAGGCCAGGTCGCTGCCTGACTCGGGTTCCGACCATGCCTGAGCCCAAATCTCTTCGCCGCTGGCCATTTTCGGGAGCACGCGGTCGAGCTGTTCTTCGGTGCCGTGCGCGAACAGGGTCGGCGCCAGCATCGACGTCCCGTTCGCGCTGGCCCGTCCCGGCGTGCCGGCGCGGAAGTATTCCTCCTCGAACACCACCCACTGCAGCAGGGTGGCGTCGCGGCCGCCATACTTTTCCGGCCACGTGATCACCGACAGGCCGGCGTCGAAAAGCACCTTGTCCCAACGCCGATGCTGTTCGAAGCCTTCCGCCGTGTCGTACGACTCAGACGGGAACGACGCCATGTTCGCCGCCAGGAAATTCCCGACCTCGGCCCGGAAGTCCTCGGTGGCGTCGTCGAAATCCAGATCCATTACGCCATCTCTCGCAGTTGCGGTTTGACGACCTTGCCAGCAAGGTTGCGTGGCAGCGAGTCGCAGAACACCACCGACCGTGGTGTCTTGAAGTTCGCCAAATGCTCGCGGCTGTAGGTGATCACCGCCTGTTCGTCCAAATCGGCCTGAGTTCGACGCACCACGAACGCCTTGCCTACCTCACCCAGGCGTTCGTCGGGGACCCCGATCACCGCGACGTCGGCGACGCCGTCGAGGCGCATCAGCGTCTGTTCGACCTCGGCGGGATACACGTTGAACCCGCCGCAGATGTACATGTCTTTCAGCCGGTCGGTGATCCGTAAGTTGCCGGCATCGTCGACCGTGCCGACGTCGCCGGTGTGCAGCCACCCGTCGGCGTCGATCGTTGCGGCCGTGGCCTGCGGATCGTCGAGGTAGCCCAGCATCATGTTGGGCCCGCGCAGCAGCACCTCGCCCGCGCCGCTCTCGTCGGGCGAGTCGATGCGCAGCTCGAAGTCCGCGATCGGTCGCCCGCAGGTGGTCGCGACGGTGACGGCGTCGTCTTCCGGCCGGCACATCGTGCCGAACCCACTGGCCTCGGTCAATCCGTATGCGGTGAGCACGATGTCGATGTCGAGTTCGGACTGCATGCGTTCGATCAGCACCACCGGCACGATGGCCGCCCCGGTGACGGCGAACCGCAGGGAGCTGAGGTCGTAGTCGCG
>DASWBF010000476.1:0-1542 GCA_036390735.1 Mycobacterium sp.
CGGCGAGCTCGTGCTCGCCACTGTCTTGAGCAGTCATCACGGCCTCGACCACATCGAGGATCTGCTCGTAGAGCCGCACCGTCACCAGCACGGCCAGCGCCTCATCGTCGTCGAGCTGGTAGCGCTCCTCGATGGTCTCGATCCCGCCAGCCACCCGCCACGCGTCGAAATCAAACCCGCTGCGGGCGACCCAGTCACCGTCGTAGGCCAGCCCGCTGGCCACAAGCAGATCGCCCAGCGGTGGCGCCGCCTCACGAAACACGTTGTCGTCCCCGGCACACACCGTCCACACAGCAACAGCAACATCGAGCATCTCGGGTCGATCGGGACGCTTCTCGAGCAGGGCAGCCAGCGCCGCGCCGATATCGCACCGCGTCGGCTGCGCGACCGCCACGAGCTCGAACCCGTGCGCGGTGACCCGCAGCCCGACCAGATCACCGGCCGCCACGCCCAGCGCGGCAAACCGCCCGGGCCGCAACAACAGCACCCCGTCGCCGTCAACAGCAGTCTCGGGCACACCGCGTGCGGCCAGGACGTCGCCGTCGAGGAACGCGGACACCTCCGCGATCGGTGAGCCGTCGGTGAGCCGCCGATAGGTCTCGCACTCGGTCAGCGTCGACAGCGGCGCCAGATCGGGATCCAACACGATGATGTCGTGGGCGGCCTCCACCGCGCTGAGGCGGTGCGTGAAGATCCTCCCGCCCAGCACGGCAGGAATCCAGGCCCACCGCTCGTCGGCCAGCGGCATCACCAGCTCGGCGTCCTGGTCAAGAACGTCGGCGAGCATGACGTCAGGATCGGGCCCCAGGTCGATGCCGTCCGCGTCGAGCACCCCCAACAGGTCGTCCTCGGCCATCGGACCGCGCACCGAAAGAACCCGCCGCACAGCAGCAACGATCGCCTCACCGGAAGTGCCAGACATTGCCCAGACGCTACCCGCCCGCACCGGGCGATCCCGACAGGACACCCGGGTTCACCGCGCATGCGAAGCCTGATCGGACGGCCTTCGCGCCGATAGTCAGCTCCGCCCGAATGATTCGCAGTTCTCGCGCCAGTAGTGGGGATGACCTTGGTGGCCGTAGGTCGAATGCTGATCTACCGGCGCGACAGCGCCCGGGCGGACAGGCTGCGGCCGCGCAGCGCAAAACGCTGCTGGTTCTCCTGGTCGCCGTTGGAGCGTTCGGTACACGAGGTGGTGTCTGACTGAAATCGAAGCCGCCGCGGGCGCTGCCGCCCCGCTCGCGATGCGCACAGCCAGACATGCTCATCACTGGTGGAGGCGGAAACTCCGACACCGTGCACGATGCGGTTCATTCGGTCGCAAGCCGAGGTCGAGGACGTGGAAAACGCCAACGTCCGATAGCGCCGCCGCAACGCTAGTGGGAGGATGGTCGCCCGACAGCTGGGCAAACCGCGACAGCTAAAACTACTCGGCGACTAATTGGTCGCTGTCGACGAAAACCAGACCGCCGGCGTCGAGCACGACCGCCCATCTTCGCGCGGGGTCAACTATGCGATCACCGATATCCACTGCGTGCCCAA
>DASWBF010000477.1:0-7188 GCA_036390735.1 Mycobacterium sp.
AAGCTGGATTGCGCGACGCTGCCACGCATCGAGCAGACGCTCGGCGCGCACGCTGCGCCGTTGGGGCTGAGCTTCGTCGACGGCGGACTGCCCGTTCCCTACGCCCAGGGTGCGCTGGTGGGTGTGCACGGATCGTGGAACCGCCAGTCGCCGCGCGCGCCCGAGGTGTCGTTCTTTGCTTGGCACAACGGCACTTTGGGCGATCAGCAGACACTAGTCGGCGGGTTCCAGGCGACCGACGGGTCGCGGTGGGGCCGGCCCGTGGCCGCCTTGCTGGGTCCCGACGGCGCGGTCTATGTCACCGACGACTACGCCGGCGCGGTGTACCGGGTGGCGCCGCCGGGCCGGTGATTATGTGCGCGGTGTACCGGCGCCTCGCCTTCCGATGACCGCAAGGTAGATGAAGATCAGTAGGGCGGCGACGGCGACTCCGACGATGAAGGGGATCACCTGCCAACCACCGTTTTCGTTCGAGTAGCCGAAGATGCTGTAGCAGATCCACGAACCGAGGAACGAACCGACGACGCCCAGCACGATCGTCATGATGATGCCGATGTTCTGTTTGCCCGGCATCGCGAGCCGAGCTAGCGCGCCGATGATCAAGCCGCCGATGATTGCGGTGATGATGGTCCACAACATGCTGCTGCTCCTTTGTCAGCGGCGCCTTCTTGACGCCGACGTCAGCGGGTTCCCCCGACGGCCGCCTCTTAACACTAGACCCGGCACAGCGTGCTGGACAGGGCTCGGGTGATTTCGAAACCTGAAGCGGCAGAGATCAATTCGACTGGTACAAAATCGTGACCGGAATGTTACGCAAGTTGACAGTGTGATTGCTGTGACTATCGTGGTGAACCGTCCGGGAGGAAGACGTGCCACGTTCCACAGCACCGTTACAGCGCCTGGCGGCAGCAACCGTCGCGGTCACGCTGGGCGCGATGCTGTCCATGACCCCGACCGCGCACGCCGACAACGACGCCCGCCAGCTGCTGCTCGCGGCGATCGCGAACACCAAGGGCTCCTACCTCGTCTACAACTTCGGCGGTGAGTTCGCCGCGCCGTTCCGCAACGCCGCCGGAGAGGAGTACACGCTCAACAACGGCGGGCACCTGATGACGATCAAGAACGCCTCGGGCCGGCTGAACCCGCGGCTGCTCGCCGACACGCATCAGGGCTATCAGGCCCGCTGCGAACGCGATCCGCGGGCGCGCACCGGCGAGGGACTGTTGCAGGCCTCCGAAACCTATGCGCCGCTGCAGGCATGGCAGGTGCTCGGGCAGCCGATCATCGCGATCAACGCGAACTTCTTCGACATACGTTCTCAGAAGGGCGGGTCGTGGAAGCAGACCGGTTGCAGCTCCCCGCTGGGCGCCTACGTCGACAACACCCGGGGCCTGGGCCGCACCAACGCAGCGGTCACCGGCACCATCGCCTACGCCGGCAAGCAGGCGCTGTCCGGCGGCGACGAAGTCTGGTCAGCGTTGGCCACGATGATCCTCCCGATCGGCGGCGCCCCGTACGTCGTGATGCCGAAGAACGACCAGGACTACGACGCCGCGTCCCTGGAGATCCAACGACTGCTGGACGCGGGCACGCGGTTCGTGGCGGTGAGCGGCATCGGTCTGCTGGCCCCCGGCAACACTGGCCAACTCAACGACGGCGGCCCGAGTGCGGCCCGCACCGCCATCGGCTACAACCGGTCCAACGACGAACTGTATGTGTTCCAAGGCGGCAGCTACACGCCTGACAACATGCAGGACCTGTTCCGCGGCCTCGGCGCCGACAACGCGATTCTGCTCGACGGCGGCGGGTCGTCGGCGATCGTGCTGCGTCGCGACACCGGCGGAATGTGGTCGGGCGCGGGATCCCCGAGAGGCAACTGTGATACCCGGCAGGTGCTGTGCGACTCGCGGGAGCGCGCACTGCCAAGCTGGCTGGCCTTCAACGTGTGAGCGCGCCGGTGGCCGCGGCTTCGGCTTGGCCCGCGTAGCTGCCTCCGAAGAGCACGACGTGGGCCAGCAGCGGATAGAGCTGGTGCAACCCGACTCGACGCTGCCATCCCGGCGACAACCTGCGCACGGACTGATAGCCGTCGAGGACGTCGCCCAGATACGGGCAGCCGAACAGCGCCAGCATCGCCAGGTCGGTTTCGCGGTGACCGCCATGGGCGGCCGGGTCGACAAGCGTCGCGCCGTCGGCCGTCCACATCAGGTTGCCGCCCCACAGGTCGCCGTGCAGCCGTGCCGGTCCGTCGTCTGTGTCGAAGTCGCCTGCAGCACAACGCTTCACGACGGCAGCCACCGCGGCCCGGCCGTCAGGCGATAGCTGCCGCGCAGCCATCTCGCCCATCGGTGTCAACCGCTCGTCCGCGTAGAACCGGCCCCACGAGGTGTGCGGCGACCTGCCTTGGTTTAGGGACATCCCCAGCGGTTGCGACAGCGGGCCGAAAAAGCCCGGCCCACTCCAGCCGTCGGGCGCGGCACCGAACGCCGCCGCGCCGGCGTCGTGGGTGACCGCAAGCCGCACGCCGAACACGCGTGCCGATTCCTGCGTCGGCGGCACCGAGTTGATTCGGCCTAGCGTCAGGCTGGTCTCGTCGCACGAGACCACCTGCGCGCACGGCACACCCCCGTCCACTGCGCCGAGCCACGCCAATCCAGCGGCCTCGCAGGCGAAAAACCCTTGCGGCGCAGCAGGATTGCGCTTGACGAACTCCGCGGTCACCGGGGCTGCTTCGCCACCGCGCGCACCACGCGGTCGCGAATGCCCGTCGGCAAGCTGTTGAGAACCGCCAACTCCAGCTTGGGGACGAACCCGACGACATAGCGCGCACGGGGACGACGCGCGGTGAGCGCCTCCTCGACGACCGCCGCGACCTTCTCCGACGGTACCGCCATCTTTTGCGTCATCGCGATCGTCTTCTTCAGCCCCACCTGGTGTTTGTCGTAGAGCCGCCGTGAGTCGTCAGGCATCGCCGCAAACGCATCGTCCGCCACTTCGTCGGCGCTCCGCCACATATCGGTGTCGGTCTGAGCCGGTTCGACGACCACCACGCCGATGCCCCACGGCTTGAGTTCGAGCCGCAACGCATCCGCGGCGGCCTCGATCGCAAACTTCGACGCGCAGTACGGACCGAGCAGCGGGAACACGATTCTGCCGTTGAGGCTGGAGATGAACACGATTCTGCCGCGGGAGGCACGCAGACGCGGCAACACCGCCTGTGTCACCGCGATCTGGCCGACCACGTTGACCTCCAGTTGCCGGCGCAGCTCGGCCGGCGGCACAGTCTCCATCGGCCCGCCGACCGCGACAGCGGCGTTGTTCACCACCGCGTTGAGCTGTTCAGGCAACAAGGCGTCGAGTGCGGCAACGTGACTCTCGTTGGTCACGTCGAGCATGACCGGGGTGATGCGGGAGTGTTCAGCGCTCAGTCGAGCGCTGTCGTCATTCGTACGGACGCCGGCGATGACGTCCCAGCCGGTGACGGCGAGATGGCTGGCGATGGTCTTACCGATGCCTCGAGAGGCGCCGGTGACGAGAACTGAAGGCATGAAATCACCCTATGGTCATCCGGTGTCCGGGGTGAACGGCACGGCCACATTGGCGCGCAGACGCACATAGACCCGCTGCCACGGCTCGGTGCCGATAATCGACCAGCGATGGCCTCCCCCTGCGGTGTCCTCGGCGAGCAGGATCGTCTGCGGGTCGAGCCGGAAGCGCTCGCCGTTGCGGGTGACGAAGTCGAGCCGGCCGCCGACGGTGATGACGAACTGGCGGTGCGGCGCCGTGTGCCACTCTAGTGAGCTGGTCGCCGGTGTCTCCTCGAAGCTGATCCCTTGGGCGGGAACAAGTTCCGACAGCACCGACAGCCCAGCCTCGCCGGGTCGGCTCATCGCGATCACGCCGACCTGCACATGCGACTGACCGTCGTCGCCGGTCCACAATCGCACACAGCGGATCATCGGCGCCGCTCGCTCTGGTCGAGGACTGGCGAGCCCAGCCACTGCAACCTGAATCCGGGTAGTCGACCGTCGTTCTCTAGCTCCTGTTGCGCGGCGTTGATGCGCCGCAGCAGTTCGGCGTCGGATCGGCGCACCGCGGTGGCGATCCGCTCGGTCGAAATGCCGCGCTGCACCACCTCGATACCGTCGACGCGACGCACCAGCTCCGTCAATACCGGCGCAAGCTTCATGAACGCGTCACAACCCCCCATTGTCAGGTCGGTGATCGCGTCCCTGATGCGGCCGTAGTCGTAGACCCTCACCGCCTTCGCTTTTCCCGAAGCGACAAGCTTTTCGGCGATCGGTTGGCTCGTATTGCCTTGTTGCACACCGATGGTCAGGCCGGCAAGGTCGTCGACCGTGTGCACTTGTGGGTGCCGGGACACGTCCACGGCCAGCGACTGCCCGGAGATCAGGTACGGCGCGCAAAACGTTGCGAGCCGCTCCCGCTCGGGAGTGACCGTGGTTCCAGCGGTCACGCAGTCGTAGTCTCCCACGTCGAGGCCCGCGAAGATTCCGTTGAAATCTGCGCCCGCGTACGGCACGAATTCGACGGTCGTGCCCAGCACCTCGCCGACCGCTCGCATCATCGAGATATCCAGCCCGCCATCGTCTTTCGCCCCGTTGAACGGCGGATCGGGAAAAGCGGCTCCAACACGGAGAGTCTGTGCCATGTCAGGGCATGACGCGCGTCAAGTCCTTCGAGGTTATCCACGGCATGCTGGTGATCACCCAATCCGAGCCTTCGCGTTTCATCGTCAACCGGTAGGAGACCAGAAAAATCTTCGGGATGTCCTTGGTGGCGGCGCTCGTGTAAGTGATGTTGGCATACACCACGGCCGTCGCTTCGGGCCCATTCAGCGATTCGACGGCGGCACCGACGACCTGGGCGTTGCGGCTGATCTGGTTCTGCTTGTTGGTGGCGGCCAGTGCGTCGACCTGCTTGGCGTACGCGTCCCTCAGGTCGCCGCCGAGGTATTTCGACGTCCGCGCCGGCAGCTGGTCCATGTCGTCAGGCGTGTACGTGAAGAGTGTGGTGATGGCATCCGTGGCGGTGCGCGCGATGGCCAGCTTGGTTTCGGCCACCGCGCGGTCCGTGAGGTACGGCTGCAGCATCGCGCCGCCAAATGCGCCCGCGGCCACGAACACCACCGCCGCCACCACCACCGCGATGGCCATCCTCTTGCCTGCGGGCTTAGGCGCGCGCTTGAGTTCGGCCTCCTCGACGGCAAACTCCACGACTTCTGTGTCCGGCTCCGCAGGCTCTGCGTCAGGCTCGGCAGACTCCGTGGCCTCGGTCGGCGCCTCGACTGCCGACGCGGCCGACCGGCGGCCAAACCATCTGCGGCGCTGAGGTTTTGGTGTGACCTCCCCGCCTGCGGTGACGACGGTGGCGGGCTCTGCGGCTGCGGTTTCGGTGATCTCGCTCGCAGCGGACGTCTCTTCTCGCTGCGCAACGGCAGTGTCGGCGTCCTCCGATGCATCCGACGTCGCATCCGACGCATCCGACGTCGCCTCCGACGTAGCCGCGACGGGCCGCGGCCGGAAGTAGCGATGCCTGCCGCTGCGCTTGCCCACCGGCACGCCGCGCCCAGGCGCGGGCTTTGCGGCGACGTCTGCCGCGTCGTTCCGCGCGTCGGCGGTGTCCGTCAGATCACCTGTGTCAGTCGACTGATCTTCCACTGCTGCCCTTCCTTGACGGCGGTCACCACCCACCGGTTGCCGCTCTCGACCGGTTGCTTCGGGTCCCCGGCGGTGGTGGAGATCTTCGTCGCCACCAGTACGCTCACGCTGCCGTCGTCGTGCCACTTCTCGATCCCAGCGTCCAGCACCGATCCCTTCGTGGGTTCGGCGCGCGCGACCTGGATCAGGATTGCGTTCTGCTTGTCCTTGAAATCCTTGGCGAATTCGCCGGTGGCATTCGCGAGGATTCCGTCGGCGTAGTCGTTGGCGTGGAACGGGTCCAAGGTGGTGTATTCGGTCATGAACTGGCCGACGTAGCCGAGCACCTCGGCGTTTTTCACCTCGGTCCTGCGGTCGGTCACGTGCCACCACAACATCAGACCCATCACCACCACCGCCGCGGCGACAAGCACCGACGCGGCGATGCTCAGGCCCGGCAGGCCTCGCGCGCCCTGCCACCAGTCCCGCCAGGTGCGCTTGGTCACCGGAGCGACGACGCACTCGTCGCCGCTACTGCCGGGTTCGATCCTGCGCCGCGGACTCACTGCCCCGGCCTGTTCAACGTGGGCTGCGCCAGCACCGTCAGGTCGGAAACCCGCCACGTGCCGTCGCCCGATTTCTCGAACGTGACGCGCGTGGTCGCGGTGATGAACCGGACCTCCTGCTGCTCGGCCTGCCGCTGCCCCTGCAAGAACAGCAGCATTGTCGCGCGGTCGGGGGTAACTCCCGGCAACACCGAGCTCGTCACCGCCCAATACTCGTTGCTCGCGGCCGCGTTCTTCTCCACGACCTGTTGCTGCTGCACGAGTTGCTCGCGGTAGTCGTCGGTGACGAGAGTCAGCGCCCGCGCGAAGTCGTCCTTCATGGTGCCGGCGTTGTAGGTCAGCATCTGCTCGACGATCCGCGGACCCTGATCGGCGACCTGCGCGCGGGCCGCGTCGACGGCTTGCTCGTGGCGAATAACCGTCAAGTAGGTCAGCCCGGCAGTCGCCGCAGCAAGCACCACCCCGGCCGTCAGCACCGCGCCGACGGCACGACGGGCCTCTGGCCGGTCACCGGAGACCCGACGGACCTCGGTGCGAAGCAGCAGGTCGGCGAACGTGCGTCGACGCGAGTCCCACAGCGGCCACAGCCACCCGACGAACAGCGCGGCGGTGTCCAAGACGTGCGCCAGATCGCGCGCCAGAAGTCGCCCAAAACCTGCAGGCTGGCCGTCACGCCGCACGACGGCGATGCCGAACAACGCCCGGCCCAGGCTCCATCCCGTGAGTTCGGGCGCGAGCGAGCGATTCAGTGCAATCAGCAGAACGACCAGGCCGGCGGCCACGGTCGACGCCCACCACAGCCAGCTGTGGAACGGTGCCGTGAACCACGCCAACGCGAACGACGCCACCACCGTCAGGCCGAACAGCACATCGATCGCAAACGCCCCGGCCCGCGACCACCACGACGCGAACGAACTGGCCTCTACCTCTTCGGTGACAGACTCCGGTTCGGCCTCGTGTAG
>DASWBF010000478.1:0-4654 GCA_036390735.1 Mycobacterium sp.
TCGCGGGCGGCGTGGTAGCCGCCGTTCTCGCGCAGGTCGCCCTCCTCGCGCCGGTCGTTGATCTCGGCGGCGATGACCGGGCGGTTGGCAATCAGCTGGTCGAGCTCCGCCTTGAGGCGGTCGTATGCCTCCTGGGTCAACCAGGTCACCTGGGTGTCGGTCATCTCGTCGCGCTCCTCATTCCTCGTGTCACGATCGCTCGCGACGGCAGTTCAACGCCTCACTGCCGGCAGCATGCGGACACACCGCGTGTATTGCCGTTTTTTCGGACTGGTAACCAGTTCAAATGCAGCAATACACGGCCCCAGCAGGAACCGTGTATTTACCAAGCCTACCACCGCGAGGTCATTCGCCATTCAGGGTTTCGCAATTTGCGATCAGCCGCCTCACGGCGCGACCAGGTAGTCCGGCACGTCGAAGCCGCAGCCGTACACGTCGCCCACCACCGGCGGGCGGCTGGTCTTGACGATCGTCGTCACCTGCACCGAGTCCTGCGTCGACGGCGGCACGAGCACTTCTCGGCGACCGGTTTCGCTACCGTCTCTGGACCGGCCGCGGACAATGCACACGGCCGGCCGGGACGGATCCTCGCGGTTGACCGTGATCGTCACTTCCACGGTCTCGTCGTCGACGAGCTTGTACCCCCCGAGCGTGCCCGAGACGTCGCTGCGGCCCAGCCGTTGGTAGCCGACGAGCGCCACCGCGACGCCGATCGCAAGAATGACTACCGTCAGTCCGACGATGATCCAGCGACGGGAAAGACGCGACTTCGGCTGCCGCCCGTAGCGGGCGGGCGGACGCTCGGTCATGTTTGGATGCCCGTCGGTCGAGGGGACTCGCTAGGACTGGAACTATAGGGACCGTCACCACAGCACAGAGGACAGACGTGAGCGAGTACCGGTTGTTGGCCGTGCATGCGCACCCGGACGACGAGTCCAGCAAGGGCGCGGCGACGACGGCGCGCTACGCCACGGAAGGCCACCGCGTGCTGGTGGTGACGCTGACCGGCGGCGAGCGCGGCAGCATTCTCAACCCCGCGATGGATCTGCCCGAGGTGCACGGCCGGATCCACGAGATCCGGCGTGACGAGATGGCCAAGGCCGCCGAGATCCTCGGCGTCGAGCACACCTGGCTCGGCTTCGAGGACTCGGGGCTGCCCGAGGGCGATCCACCTCCGCCGCTGCCCGACGGCTGCTTCGCGCTCGTGCCCCTCGAGGAGCCTGCCGAGGCGCTCGTGCGCGTCATCCGCGAATTCAAGCCACACGTGATGACCACCTACGACGAGAACGGCGGCTACCCGCACCCGGACCACATTCGCTGCCACCAAGTTTCGGTCGCCGCGTTCGAAGCCGCGGGCGACCCGGACAGGTTCGCGGACGCCGGCGACCCCTGGCACGTGCACAAGCTGTACTACAACCACGGCTTTTTGCGTCAGCGCATGCAACTGCTTCAGGACGAGTTCGCCAAGCACGACCAGCAAGGTCCGTTCGAGAAGTGGCTCAAGCACTGGGACCCCGAGCACGACGTGTTCGCCCATCGCGTCACCACGCGCATCGAATGCTGGGAGTACTTCAGTCAGCGTGACGACGCGCTTCGTGCACACGCCACGCAGATCGACCCCAACAGCGACTTCTTCGCCGCGCCGATCGAATGGCAGCAACGGCTTTGGCCCACAGAGGAATTCGAGCTCGCTCGGTCCCGGGTGCCGGTGAATCTGCCGGAGACCGACCTGTTCACCGGGATCGACCCATGACGACGCTCATCACGCTGCTTGCCGACGACGCGCCGCGCAACACCGGCCCCGACTTCGGCAAGGCCAGCCCGGTGGGGCTGCTGATCATCGTGCTGCTGTTGATCGGCACCTTCGCGCTGGTCTGGTCGATGAACAGGCACCTCAAGAAGCTTCCCGACAGCTTCGACCGCGAGAACCCAGAACCCGACCAGACCGCCGACGACGGCACCGTCGCGCTGCCCGCCGAGCCGACTCCCGACGACGAGGATTCCCGCCGTGAGCCCGGCGGCTAACAGCCTCGCCCAGGCCACCAGCCCGTATCTGCGCCAGCACGCCGACAACCCGGTGCACTGGCAGCAGTGGACGGCCGAGGCGCTGGCCGAGGCCGCGTCGCGGGACGTCCCCATCCTGCTGTCGATCGGATACGCCGCCTGTCACTGGTGTCATGTGATGGCTCATGAGTCGTTCGAAGACGACGGAGTGGCGGCCGCGATGAACGCCGAGTTCGTCTGCGTGAAGGTCGACCGTGAGGAGCGGCCAGACCTCGACGCGGTTTACATGAACGCGACCGTCGCGTTGACCGGTCACGGCGGCTGGCCGATGACCTGTTTCCTCACTCCCGACGGCCGTCCGTTCTTCTGCGGCACCTACTACCCGAAACCGCAGTTCCTTCAACTGCTCGCGGCGGTCACCAACACGTGGCGCACCCGCCGCGACGACGTCGAGCGAGCCGGCGACCAGATCGCCTCGGAGCTGCGCAGGCTGTCCTCCGGATTGCCGGCCGGCGGCCCGGCGGTCGCGTCGTCGCTGTGTGATGAGGCCGTCGCGGCGGTCCTGGCCGACGAGGACGTCGAGCGCGGCGGGTTCGGTGGCGCACCGAAGTTCCCGCCGTCAGCGCTGCTGGAGGCCCTGCTGCGCAACTACGAGCGCACCGGCGATCCGGCGCCTCTAGCCACCGTGCAGCGCACCGCGACCGCGATGGCGCGTGGCGGGATCTACGACCAGCTCGCCGGCGGCTTCGCCCGCTACAGCGTGGACGCGTCGTGGATCGTCCCGCACTTCGAGAAGATGTTGTACGACAACGCGCTACTGCTGCGCGCCTACGCGCACTGGGCGCGTCGCACCGGCGACCCGTTGGCCCGGCGGGTTGCCGCCGAGACCGCGGCGTTCATGCTCGACGCGTTGGGGGTGGGCGGGATGTTCGCGTCCTCGTTGGACGCCGACGCCGCCGGCCGGGAAGGCTCCACCTATGTTTGGACCCCCGACGACTTGCGCGACGTTCTCGGTGACGACGACGGGCATTGGGCCGCAACGCTTTTCGCTGTCACTCAGGCCGGAACGTTCGAGCACGGCAGCTCGGTGCTGCAACTACCGGACGACCCCGACGACCCCGAACGGTTTGCCCGCGTCCGCGACGCGCTGATGGCCGCACGCCGCGACCGCGTGCAGCCAAGCCGTGACTACAAGGTCGTCACCGCGTGGAACGGGCTGGCTGTGACCGCGCTGGCGGAGGCCGGCGTGGCGCTGGGCCGGCCGGATCTGGTCGACGCCGCACTGCGCTGCGGTGACTCGCTGCTGATCCTTCATCTGGTCAACGGCCGGCTGAGGCGCGCCAGCCTCGGCGGGGAGGTCGGGGACAGTCCCGCGATCCTCGAGGACTACGGCGCGCTGGCCACCGGCTTGTTGACGCTGCATCAGGTCACCGGTGAGGCGTCCTGGCTGATGGCCGCAACCGACCTGCTGGACACCGCGCTGGCGCAGTTCGCCGACCCGGACAGTCCCGGCCGGTGGTTCGACACCGCGGCCGATGCCGAGCGGCTGGTGCTGCGGCCGTCCGACCCGGCGGACGGCGCGACCCCGTCCGGTGCGGCGCTGATCACTGAGGCGCTGCTGATTGCCGGCTACCTTGCCCCTGAGGGCGACCGCTACCGTCAGGCGGCCGGACAGGCGCTGACCGCGCACACGCTGCTGATCGCGCGCGCCCCGAGGTCTGCCGGCCACTGGCTGGCCGTCGCCGAGGCCGCGGTGCGCGGACCGCTGCAGATCGCGGTGGCGTGTGATCCTGCGGACTCTCGGCTGCTCACCGATGCGCGCCTGCTCGCGCCAGGTGGGGCAATCGTGGTCGGTGGCGCGCCCGACTCGTCGGAGCTGCTCGCCGGCCGCGGCCGGGTTGGCGGGTCCGACGCGGCCTACGTCTGTCGCGGTCCGGTGTGCGACCTGCCGGTAGCCACCGGCGGGGAGCTCGCGGCGGCGTTGGGCGCGCCCGTGTAGCGTGCCGCTCATGTCGAGCGCCGACGACAACACGATGGCCGTGAAGCGCTACCTCGAGCTGGTCGCCAAGGGCAGCGCCGACGACATCACCGCGCTGTTCGCCGACGACGCCACCATCGAGGACCCGATCGGGTCCGATCTGCGCCGCGGTCGCGACGCGATCCACGGGTTCTACGCGGCGTTCGAAAACGCGGAAAAGGCAACGGAATTGGTGGCGATCAAGGCCGCCGGCAGCGAAGTCGCGTTCCTGTGGCGTCTGACGATCAGCACCGGGGACACCGGAAACCGGATCGAGATAATCAGTGTGATGACGTTCGACGACGACGCGAAGATCCCTCGATGCGCGCGTTCTGGTCACCCGCCGACCTCACCCCCCTCTAGCGCGAGCGTGCGGGTCTGTACCCCCAGGACTCTCGACATAGAGGCGGCTCGCTGCTGACGAGATTGGCGTTTCTGCTGATAGTCGCCTGTTTCGGGGTGTGTCGTTGGCGGGATTCGACGCTGCTCTGTGAGGTCATTTGTCTGACAGTTCGGCTCGGATCGAGGTGGTCCACGGTGGCTGTGGTGACCCAGCCGGTGCTGCCGCTGACTCCTGCAGAGGCGACGCCGATCGGCCCGATCGCGGCGCTGGTGGACAAGCCGGGCGAGGGT
>DASWBF010000479.1:0-5796 GCA_036390735.1 Mycobacterium sp.
TTTCTGGCCCAGCTGGAACAGGACGGCATCACCCCGCCCAGCGCGAAGCAGGCCATCAAGGACGCCAAAGCCGTCTGCAGCATGCTCGACGACGGCTACTCGGCCGACGAGGTCATCGACGCGGTCGCCGAGTCCACAGGTCTGGACGCCGATGGCGCCAACACCTTTGCCGTCGACGCGGCCTCCGCCTACTGCCCGGAGTACGTCACCGAGAGCTGACCAGCCCTCACCAGTGCGGGGACCCCACCCGGGGCCCCCGCACTTTGGCGTTCAGGTGCCGCCCGATCCGCCGACTCTCAGTTAGGGCCTGTGGCCGACGGCGAACACCCGCCGGAACGGGAACACCGTGCCGTGCGGCCCCGGCGGGTACGCCTCGCGAAGCTCGACAGCCAGTTGCGCGGCGAACTCCGCGGCGTCATCCGGCGATAGCGCGGCCAGGATCGGTCGCAGGCCGGTGCCGCGGATCCATTCCAGGACCGGGTCGTCACCGGTCAGCACGTGCAGATACGTCGTCTCCCACACATCGGCGCGCAGCCCGGCGTCGAGCAGCGTCGCGGCGTAGGACTCCGGCGTACCGACCGCGTCGGTGTGGTGCACGACCCCACGCAGCTTCGCCTCCCACCGCGACTCCCCCGCGAGCCGGCGCATCAGCACATGCGACGACGAATCGAAGTTGCCCGGCACCTGCACGGCTAGCCACCCACCGCTGGGCAGTGCCGACGCCCACCGTGTCATCAGCGACTGGTGACGCGGAACCCATTGCAGCGCAGCGTTACTCACGATCACGTCAACGTCACAAGTGGGTTGCCAGTCACCGGCGTCGGCGACCGAGAACGTCACCCCGGCCACGTCGGCGGCATCCCCGATCATCTCCGGCGACGAGTCGAGGCCCTCGACGATCGCGTCGGGCCAACGCTCGGCCAGCGTTGCCGTGAGATGGCCTTGGCCACAGCCGACGTCGACGACGTGCCGGGGTGTGCTGGCTTCGATCCGCGCGGTCAGATCGAAGAAGGGCCGGTCGCGTTCGGCGGCGAAGCGGCCGTACTGCGTGGGATCCCATCGCACGGCCTGACCTTAACCGCCCGTCCGACCGGTTAAGGTCAGGCGAAGCGGTCAATCGTCCCGCGACCAGGAGGACCCTGATGCACCGACGCCTCGTCCCACTGGCCGTGCTCGCGGCCGTCGTGTTCGCCGTCGTCCCGGCGTGCTCGACGAAGAAAGCGCCGGAAGAGTCGCCGACCCCGTCCACGACGTCGGCGCCACCGCAGTCGCACGGGGTGTACGAGTCGTGCCTGACCCAGCACGGCGTCCCGTCCCCGCCGGCCGGGCCGCCTCCAGGCCCGGAGCCGGTGCCTGCGGGTCCGCTGCCCGGGCCGGTCGAGGGCACCACCAGCGCCAACCCCGCGCCGCCACCGCCCGGCGTGGATCAGAGCACCTGGGACAACGCGCTGAAGGCCTGTGCGTCGCTGCAACCGACCACTCCGACATCGACCCGATGACCAGAAAGGCCAGCCGGCAGTGACGTCAAGCGCTGACCCCGTCGATCCACCGCTACCGGTCCCGAACGTTCCCGGCGCAGACGCCGGCGCGCGCGGGCTGCCGGACCGCTCGGAACTCAGCCTCGGTCATCGGTTGATCGTCGACGCCTCCGCGGTCGCCGACATCGGTCTGCGCACGTTCGTGGCGTCGCTGGTCGGCGCGGCGATGCTGCCGCCGATCGCGGCGGAATTGGTGCGCCGCTCCGATACCGGCCGCGAGCGCGACAACATGCGCTTCTACGCCGAGCTGGCCGCCGAGCGCAATCCGGTCGCGTCGTTCCCGGCGCCGCAGCAGCCGCCGCGCATCTTTTCGCGGCCGGCCAACCCCGTCGCCGAGTGGCTCGCCCACGGCCGGGTGCACAACATCCAGTTCGACAGCAGCTTCGAACCCGTGAACCCGGCCATGCGCGACCGGTGGCGTCGCCTCGAGCGCAACAACGTGGTGCGGGCACAGCACTGGCGTCACGAGGACGGACCGCATCCGACGCTGTGCCTGATCCACGGCTTCATGGGCTCTCCGTATCTCCTCAACGGGCTGTGGATGTCGTTGCCCTGGTTCTACCGCTCCGGTTACGACGTGCTGCTGTACACCCTGCCGTTCCACGGCCGGCGCGCCGAAAAGTATTCCCCCTTCAGCGGATACGGCTACTTCGCGAATGGGTTGACCGGATTCGCCGAGGCGATGGCGCAGGCGGTGCACGACTTCCGATCACTGATCGACTATCTGCAATTCGCCGGTGTCGAGAAGATCGCGCTGACCGGCATCTCGCTGGGCGGGTACACCACCGCGCTGATCGCCGCCGTCGAAGACCGGCTCGCTGCCGTCATCCCGAACGTTCCGGTGGTGTCGATCGAGGACGAACTCGACGACTGGTTCCCGGCGAGCAAGTTGTTCACGTTGGGCCGCAAGCTCAGCCGCATCGACCGCGAGGAGTTCATCGCCGCGTCCGCCTACCATTCGCCGCTCACCTACCCGCCGCTGGTGCCGCGCGACCGTCGGCTCATCATCACCGGCCTCGGTGACCGGCTCGCGCCGCCCGAGCAGGCCGAGATGCTTTGGCACCACTGGGATCACTGCCACCTGCACTGGTTCCCCGGCAACCACATCCTTCACGTCAGCCAGCCGGAGTATCTGCGCCGCATGACGCGGTTCTTGCGCGACTTCATGTTCGACTAGCGTGTCCCACGGCCCGCGTGTCTCTGGTGCGGGATGATTCCGACATGACGATGCCGGGCTTGGAGCTGCTTGTCCGCGTCGGGTTGGCCACGCTGCTCGGCATCGCGATCGGCATGGAACGTCAATGGCGGGCGCGGATGGCCGGCCTGCAGACGATGGCATTGGTCAGCATGGGCGCCGCGCTGTTCGTGATCCTCGGCGCTTACGCATTCAAGGGTGACTCGGATCCCACCCGGGTGGCTGCACAGGTCGTCACAGGCATCGGTTTCCTCGGCGCGGGCGTCATCATGAAGCAGGGTTCGTCGGTGACGGGGTTGAATACCGCGGCGACGCTGTGGGCAACCGCCGCAGTGGGTTCGCTTGCGGGAGCGTGGATGTGGCGGGAGGCGGTGGTGGGAGCCGGAATCATACTCGCCGGCAACACATTTCTGTACCCGCTTGCCCACCGGATGGATCGCGCGCGATCACGAGCGGGTCGCGAGATCCCGCCTACTGATTATGTTTTCGAGGTGGAGTGCGCAACCGAGGCTAACGCTCGGGTCAAGGCCTTGCTACTCGACGCACTCTCACAGACCGACCTGCATTTGACGTCCTTGCGATCGGCGGGCACGACATCGCCGGACGAGATCGAGCTTCGCGCAGAGCTTTTCGCGCCCGCGCGTCACGACGAGCTCCTCGAAAGCGCCGTTCGCGCGGTCAGCGGCGATCCCGATGTCAGATCGGTCCGCTGGTCGGTGCTGAACGAGGCCGGCGTCCGGTGGAGTTGAGCTAGCGCTTCGCCGCGGTGACCAAGCTGCCGGTGCGCAACATCTGCCCACCGTCGGTATCCGGCGGCGGCACCGGCTGACGGATCTGCCGGAAGTAATCGGCCGTCACGATCCCCTCGACGGTCCAGCCGTGCTGACCGAACCACTTCACTGCGTCACGATGCTTCTCGTTGTAGATCAGCGTGAAGAACGTGCCCGGTTGGTTGCCTGCCGCGCGTTCCTCGGCACGCTTGGCCTCGAGATCTTCTTCGTCGAGCGGGTGCATCTCCTCCAACGCCGCCCGGCTGCCTGGCGCGGCCAGCGAGTCGATGCCGGCATAGAGCTGCTCTTGCGCCGTCGCCGGCAGATACATCAGAACCCCCTCGGCCAGCCACGCTGAGGGCTGAGCTGGCTCAAACCCGCTGTCCCGCAATGCTTTCGGCCAGTCTTCGCGAAGGTCGGCGGCCACCTCGCGGCGCTTTGCGGTGGGGAGATCGCCGTGGTCGGCCAAGACCGTACGTTTGAACTCGAGCACTTTGGGCTGATCCAGTTCGAACACGACGGTGCTGTCCGGCCACGGCAGCCGGTACGCGCGGGAATCCAGCCCCGCGGCAGGGATCACGATTTGACTGACACCCTCGGCGGCGGCGTTTCGAAAGAAGTCGTCGAAGAAGCGGGTGCGGGCGCCTTGGTAGGTCTGGAAGACCTCGCCGAATTCTGACCTCAGCTTGTGGTCGGGCGATTTGCTGTCGAGCACGTCGGCCCATAAGCCGCCCACCGCCCGGCAGAACACCTCGGCGTACGGGTCGACGGCCAGCGGTTCGTCGCATTGTGCGTGAAGGGCCCGCGCCGCGGCCACGAACAACGCGGTGGACCCGACGCTGGTGGTGATGTCCCAGGTGTCGTCGTCGGTACGCACTGTGTCGACCCTACGCGTGCTGCCGCGTCGCCCTTTGCCCGCGGCCGGTAACCGATTGTCGGTTTCCTTCGTTAACTAAACTAAGCTAAGTAGCCGAGCAACGTTGACCATGGCCACCGAAGGTTGTGTCGATCCGCACGCATAATGAGTGATACGGGCGTTTCCGCGCGGATCGCCCGCCGAATAACCACAGACAGCGACCGGGATATGAGTGACATACGGTTTGCACGTTTGCACAGCGACCGTGTCGCCTATCGCGACGAGGGCGACCTAGCGGCCGAGCCGCTGGTGCTGATCCATGGGATGGCCGGCAGTTCGCTTGCATGGGTCCCGGTGATCGGGCCCCTGTCAGCGAAGTACCGGGTCATCGCGCCCGATCTGCTCGGCCACGGCCAGTCCGACAAGCCCCGCACGGACTACTCGCTGGGCGCGTTCGCGGTGTGGTTGCGTGATTTCCTCGACGAGCTCGACGTTCCCTCGGCAACGCTCATCGGACACTCGCTCGGCGGCGGGGTGGCATTGCAGTTCGCCTACCAGCACCGCCAGTACTGCCGGCGTCTCGTTCTGGTGAACAGCGGCGGGCTGGGCACCGACATCAGCATGCCGCTGCGTCTGCTCTCGACACCCGGCGCTGAATTGCTGCTCCCCGTGCTGGCATCGCGGCCGGCGATGTTCGTGGGCAACGGGGTCCTTTCGCTGCTCGCCGCCCGGGGAGTGGAGTCGCCCAAAGTGCAGGATCGCTGGCGGAAGTATTCGGCATTGGCGGATCCGCTCGTCCGCCAGGCTTTTCTGCGGACGCTGCGCTCCGTGGTGGACCTCCGCGGCCAGACGGTCTGCGCCCTCGATCGGCTGCCGCGCCTCGTCGGCGATCTGCCGACGTTGATCGTCGCCGGTGCGCGGGACGCAGTCATCCCCGCCGACCATGCGGAGGCGGCACATGCCGTTTTGCCGGGCAGCCGGCTGGAGATCATCGACGACGCCGGGCATCATCCCCAGCTCGACTGTCCTGAGGCCCTTGCCCAGCTCATCGACGAGTTCGTCTCCTCCGATGACCGGGCCTTGTCACGTCGCGGAGCCGCAGGGGCGGCGACATCGGGCTCCGGTCGGGCGAGGCTGTGGCATCGACCCACACCGCGCGGCGCCTGAACGCCAAAGTGCGGGGACCCCGGCTGGGGTCCCCGCACTGGTGAGGGCTGGTCAGCTCTCGGTGACGTACTCCGGGCAGTAGGCCGAGGCCGCATCGACCGCGAAGGTGTTGGAGCCATCGGCGTCCAAACCTGTGGACTCGGCGACCGCGTCGATGACCTCGTCGGCCGAGTAGCCGTCGTCGAGCATGCTGCAGACGGCTTTGGCGTCCTTGATGGCCTGCTTCGCGCTGGGCGGGGTGATGCCGTCCTGTTCCAGCTGGGCCAGAAA
>DASWBF010000480.1:0-18700 GCA_036390735.1 Mycobacterium sp.
GTCGATCATGCAGGCGATCAAGTCAGCGGCACCCGCTGCTGAGGCGGCACCTGCCGCGGCGGTGCCGGCGAACTAAGACTTGTCGGCCAAACGGCATCGCAGAGGTACGGCGAGCTCTGCGATGCCGTTGCCGACGTCATGAGCGGTGGCGCAACGCGCATCCGCGGTGTGTCGAAACACTGATAACAACAGTCCCATGCGTAACATCGGTGCGTGGGGTGCCGACGTCCTGCCCCGTCGCTGCTGTTCACCGCGGTCGCGGCGACTGTGCTTTTGTTGCCGTGGGCGATTGACGGCGTCACCGACGGCCGGTCCGACAAGGTCACTGCCGACGACACAGCGCTCGCCCGGCAGCCGCTGGCGAACCTCGGTGCCGGAGAGACGATCCGCGAGGTCAGCCAGGCCACGCCGTTCTCCCTGGTTGCGCTGACGGGGACGAGTCTTGACACGACGGCGCGGGTGCGCGCGAAGCGCCCCGACGGCAGCTGGGGACCCTGGTACGAGGTTGAGACGAGCGAGTCCGTCGGCCCCGACAGCAGCGGTTCTCCGCGCGGCACGGAGCCCGTGTTCGTCGGGCGCACCACCGCTGTGCAGATCGCGATCAACCAACCGGCTTCGCCGCCGGCCGCTTCGGCGCCGAGTCCCGCGCCGAAGGACGGCCGCCCCGACCTCGGCTATAAGCCCGCCAACGTCGAGCAGCCGTTTCCCCAGAACGTCAACGCGATCCTGATCAGCCCGCCACAAGCGCCCGCCGATCAGTTCGGGTTGCCCACCGCGGTCACACCGCCCGGCCAGCCACCCGCGATCATCAGTCGCGCGCAGTGGGGCGCCGACGAGTCGATGCGGTGTGGTCCGACCAGGTACGACAACGGGATTCGGGCCGCCATCGTCCACCACACCGCCGGCAGCAACGACTACTCGCCGCAGGACTCCGCCGAGATCGTGCGGGCGATCTACGCGTATCACACCCGCACGCTCGGCTGGTGCGACATCGCCTACAACGCGCTCGTCGACAAGTACGGGCAGGTGTTCGAGGGCCGGGCCGGCGGCATCACGAAGGCGGTCGAAGGCTCGCACACTGGCGGCTTCAATGTGGACACCTGGGGCGTGGCGATGCTCGGGGACTTCGACGCGGTACCGCCGACGCCGATTCAGCTGCGCACGGTCGCGCGGCTGCTCGGCTGGCGGCTGGCGATGGACGGCGTCGACCCTCGCGGCACTGTGACGTTGACCTCGGCCGGTAGCGCGTTCACGAAGTTCATGACCGGCGCGCCGGCGACGCTGCCGACGATCTTCACCCACCGCGACGTCGGCGCCACAGACTGTCCAGGCAACGCCGCATACGCAGAGATGGACCAGATTCGCGACATGGCCGCCCGGTTCAACGACCCGCCCGGGCCGCAGGATCTTGCCGACTCCCTGCAAGGCGGGGCGATCTATGCCCGCTGGCAGTCCATGGGCGCCATGAACGGCTGGCTGGGTGCGCCGACGTCGCCGGAGTCACCGGCCGAAGGAGACGCCCGCTACGTGCGCTTCCAGCACGGCGCGGTGTACTGGTCGCCGCGGACCGGGGCCAACCCCGTCGGCGGCGCGATCTATGACGCCTGGGCGGCGCTCGGCTACGAGCGCAGCCCGCTGGGCCTGCCGACCAGCGGCGAGATCGCCGAGCCGGAGTGGATAGTGCAGAATTTCCAGCACGGGACGCTGAACTTCGACCGGGAAAAGCCGCGGGTGATCCAGGTGATCGACGGGCTCGCCTACGAGCTGCCGCCGCCGTCGCCGAAAGGCCCGCCGCCACAGGTCGAGCGGTTCACCTCGATCAACAGCTGAATTCTCCTGGCGCACAATAGGTTTACAGCCACCAGCGTTCCAGCACCTGCGCCACCCCGTCGCTGGTGTTGGGCGCCGTCACCTCATTGGCCACCGCGAGCACCTCCGGGTGCGCGTTGCCCATCGCGACGCCGTGGCCCGCCCACGAGAGCATCGGGACGTCGTTGGGC
Source organism: Mycobacterium sp. (assembly GCA_036390735.1). Lineage (GTDB taxonomy): Bacteria > Actinomycetota > Actinomycetes > Mycobacteriales > Mycobacteriaceae > Mycobacterium. The sequence goes on from DASWBF010000480.1 coordinate 2,001, forward strand.
ATGTCGCCGAACGCGACCACGTCCTCGGCGGTAATGCCCAACGGGTGCGCGAGCTCCTCGACGCCGGTGGCCTTGCTGATGCCCAGCGGCACGATCTCGATCAGACCGTCGTTGGTCGAGTAGGTGATGTCTCCTTCGATGCCGATGTGCTCCGCCAGTGCGGCGGCCATGTCCGCGCTGCGGGCACCGGGTTTGCGGATAAGCAGCTTCACCGCGGGCGCGCTGAGCAGGTCTTGCAGCGACACCTCGGTGTTGTCCGGGTTCAGCCAGGCGTGCTCGTAACCGGGTGAGCTGACGAACTGCGGGGTGGCCGCGTCGTGGGCGCTGTGGCCCACCCGCTCGACCGCGAGACCGGCGCCAGGAATTGCGCGGGTGGCGATCTCGGCCAGCTCCGCGAGCATGTCGGCGGACAGAGTCCGCGCCGAGATGATCCGGTCCTCGCCCGGGTCGTAGAGCACCGCGCCGTTCGCGCACACCGCCATCGGAGCGAACCCCAACGCGTCGACCACCATGCCGATCCAGCGCGGCGGGCGGCCCGTGGCCAGCACGAACGTCGCGCCGCCGGCGATGGCGGCTCGGACGGCGGCACGGGTGCGCGCGGTGACCAACTCGTCGGCGTCCAGCAGAGTGCCGTCCACATCGCTGGCGATCAGCGCAGGCGGGTTCACCGCGAACTTCTCGCGGATGAGTTCACTGGCTTTCCGCCCGCTTCCGCGCCCGCTCGGCCAGCTCCGCCTCATCGAGTTGCTTGGCCTCGGGCAGCGTCGGCGCGCTGCCGCCGAGCCGCTGCGGCACCCAGTACGCGCCGGCCGGTCGCGGATAGCCGACCTGGGCGCGCTGCAACAACTCCGTCATCGCCTCGCGCAGCGCGGCATTCGTCTGTTCGACGCTGTCGATGGGACGCAGTGGCGGGCCGACGATGACGGTGATGGGCACACGATTGCGAAGCAGCTTGCGCGGATGGTCCTTCGTCCACATCCGATGTGCACCCCAGACGATCAACGGGATGATCGGGACGCCGGCCTCGCGGGCCATCCGCGCGGCGCCGGTCTTGAACTCCTTCAGCTCGAAGCTGCGGCTGATCGTCGCCTCCGGATACACACCCACGAGCTCGCCCTCGCGCAGCCGCTCGACCGCCACGGTGTACGCGCCCGCGCCGGCGCTGCGGTCGACGGGAATCATGCTGCTGTGGCGCATCAGAAAGCCGACCGGCTTCACTTCCAGCATTTCGCTCTTGATCATGAAGCGCAGCCGGCGTTTCCGCTTGTAGGCGGCGATCGACGCCGGCATCCAGTCGACGTAGCCGGTGTGGTTGACCGCGATCACCGCGCCGCCGGTGTCGGGGATGTTCTCCAGACCGTGAAGAGTGATTCTGGGACCCACCGTCCTGACTGCGGACGTGACAGAGATTTCCAGCATGCGCATCACTGGCTCCGCCATCGGCTACTCCGGTTGTCCGGTCTGCCCGGACTGTCGCTCGGCGCTGTCGTCGGATGCGCGGCTCGCCGCGCGGCGGGCCGCCCGTTCCGCCGCTTCGTCAGCATCCATGCGGGCCGCCTCGGCCAGCGTCGGGGCGCCGCCGCCGAGCCGGTGCGGAACCCAGAACTCGCCCGGCGGGTACGGGCCGTAGGCGTCTTGGACCTGTCCCAACAGGTGCTGCATCCGCGAGTGCAGCAGCCTGGTGAGTTCCGGCGCCGGCAGCGTCGCCGGGATCGGTTCGCCGACCGCCACACTGATCGGGACCTTCGGCCGCCACATCTTGCGCGGGTAGCCCTTCGTCCAGATCCGCTGAGCACCCCAGACGATGTGCGGGACGATCGGCACCCCGGCGGCCTGAGCCATCCGTGCCGCTCCGGACTTGAACTCCTTGATCTCGAAGCTGCGGCTGATCGTGGCCTCGGGGTAGACGCCGACGAGCTCGCCGTCCTTGAGCGCCTGGCAGGCTCTCTCGAACGACTCCGCGCCTTTGTCCCGGTCGACGGGGATGTGGCGCAGACTGCGCATGATCGGCCCGGTGATCTTGTGCTCGAACACTTCCTTTTTGGCCATGAACCGCACCTTGCGGCCGAGACCCTGCTGGTAGGCCGGCAACCCGGCAAACGTGAAGTCGAAGTAGCTGGTGTGGTTGATCGCGATGACCGCGCCACCGGTGGCCGGCAGATGCTCCACGCCGCTGACGGTGAACGTCAGCCCCTGGATCTTCCAGATCAGGCGGGCGGCCTGGATGATAGTGGCGTACACCGGTTCCACGTCCGCAAGACTAATCCGCCTAACCGACCCCGATGCCACCTGCCAGTAAGCTCGAACCGGCACGGCTAGGGCATCAAGGGGGTTATGTGCAGGTCACCAGCATTGGGCACGCTGGCTTTCGCATCGACACCCGCGCCGGAAGCATCTTGTGCGACCCATGGCTGAACCCCGCCTACTTCGGGTCCTGGTTTCCGTTTCCCGACAACAGCGGACTCGACTGGGACGCACTCGGTGACTGCGACTACCTGTACGTGTCGCATCTGCACCGCGACCACTTCGACCCGAAGAACCTGCGCGACCACGTCAACAAGGACGCCGTCGTGCTGCTGCCCGACTTTCCGGTCGAAGACCTCCGACGCGAACTGGAGAAGCTGGGCTTCTCCAACTTCTTCGAGACCACCGATTCGGTCAAACACCGTGTCAGCGGGCCCAAGGGCGACCTGGACGTGATGGTCATCGCGCTGCGCGCCCCCGCCGACGGGCCGATCGGCGACTCCGGTTTGGTGGTCGACGACGGGCAGACGGTTGCGTTCAACATGAACGACGCGCGGCCGGTCGATCTCGACGTGCTGCCCGCCGACTTCGGCCGGGTCGACGTGCACATGCTGCAGTACTCCGGCGCGATCTGGTATCCGATGGTCTACGACATGCCCCCGCGGGCGAAGGCGGCGTTCGGGACGCAGAAGCGGCGACGCCAGATGGACCGCTGCCGGCAGTACATCGCACAGGTCGACGCGACGTGGGTTATCCCGTCGGCCGGACCGCCGTGCTTCTTGGACCCCGACCTGCGCGAGCTCAACGACGACCACGGCGATCCGGCGAACATCTTCCCGGACCAACTGGTGTTCCTGGCGCAGATGCGTGCACACGGCCACGACGGTGGGCTGCTGATGATTCCCGGCTCTGTTGCGAATTTCGCTGGCTCACAATTGGATTCGCTGACCCACCCGATGCCCGACAACGAGGTCGAGGCCATCTTCACCACAGGCAAGGCCGCATACATCGCAGAGTACGCCGACCGGATGGCCCCGGTGCTGGCCACCGAGAAGGCCGGCTGGGCGCCAGCCGACGGCGAGCCGCTGCTGGAGCCGCTGCGGGCGCTGTTCGAGCCAATCATGACTCAAAGCGATCAAATCAGTGACGGCATCGGCTACCCGGTGGAGTTGCGGCTCGGGCCCGAAACCGTGGTGCTCGACTTTCCGAAACGGTCAGTGCGTGAACCGATTCCGGACGAGAAGTTCCGTTACGGGTTTGCGATCGCGCCCGAGCTGGTCCGTACCGTGCTGCGGGATGACGAGCCCGACTGGGTGAACAGGATCTTCCTGTCGACGCGGTTCTCCGCGTGGCGGGTGGGCGGCTACAACGAATATCTGTACACGTTCTTCAAGTGTTTGACCGACGAGCGGATCGCCTACGCGGACGGCTGGTTCGCCGAGACGCACGACGACACGGCCACGGTGGTGCTGGACGGTTGGGAGTTGCAGCGGCGCTGCCCACACCTGAAGGCCGACCTGTCGACATTCGGTGTGGTGGAAGGCAATACACTGACTTGCAACCTGCACGGCTGGCAGTGGAAGCTCGACACGGGCCGCTGCCTCACCGCCCGTGGCCACGAGCTGCGCTGCGCACCGGCATGACCACGCCGTTTCAGTACTACGACGACGGGCTGGTGCAGCTCGACGGCGAGGCACTGACACTGCGGCGCTACCACTTCCCGTCGGGCACGTCGAAGGTGATCCCGGTGAAGTCGATCCGTGGCTACAGCGCCAAACCGCTTGGGCTGCTGATGAATCGGTTCCGGCTGTGGGGCAGCCCGGATCTGATGCGTTGGCTGCCGCTGGACATCGGTCGCCCGCTGAAGTCGACGCTGATCACTCTGGACGTGCCCGGGACCCGTCCCAAGCCGGCGTTCACCCCAAACGATCCCGACTGGTTCATTGAGGTGCTGGACTCGCTGCTGAACCGCTAGCCCGGCGGCTCGAGCACCTCGACGCCGACGTGCGGCACCATCGCAGCAGGCACCCGGACGCTGCCGTCTGGCTGCTGGTGGTTCTCCAGTATCGCCACCAGCCATCTGGTTGTCGCGAATGTTCCGTTCAGCGTCGCGGCGATCTGCGACTTGCCGTTCGCGTCGCGGTAGCGGATCTGAAGCCGGCGCGCCTGAAACGTCGTGCAATTCGACGTCGAGGTCAGCTCCCGATACGCCTGTTGCGACGGGATCCACGCCTCGCAGTCGAACTTACGTGCCGCCGACGCTCCGAGATCGCCTGCGGCCACATCGATTACGCGGTATGGCACCTCGATCATCGCGAGCATGTCCCGCTGCCAGCCAAGCAGGCTTTCATGCTCTTGCACCGCGTCGTCCGGGTGGCAGTAGACAAAGCCCTCGACCTTGTCGAACTGATGCACCCGGATGATGCCGCGGGTGTCCTTGCCGTAGCTGCCGGCCTCCCGCCGAAAGCACGACGACCACCCGGCATATCGCAGCGGCCCGCCGGACAGGTCGAGGATCTCCCCCGCATGGTATCCGGCCAGCGGCACCTCCGAGGTGCCGACCAGATAGAGGTCGTCGGATTCCACCCGGTACACCTCGTCGGCGTGCGCACCCAAAAACCCAGTGCCCGACATGATTTCGGGCCTCACCAGCACCGGCGGGATCATCAACGTGAACCCGTTGTCGACGGCCAGCCGCACCGCCATCTGCAACAGCCCCAGCTGCAGCAGCGCCCCCCGCCCGGTGAGGAAGTAGAACCGCGAGCCCGACACCTTGGCGCCGCGCTCGATGTCGAACAGGCCAAGCGACTCGCCCAATTCCACATGGTCTTTCGGGTTGTCGATCGCCGGAATCGACCCGACGGTGTCGAGCACCGCGTAGTCGTCCTCGCCACCGGGGGGCACCTCGTCGAGCACGACGTTGGAGACCGCCATGTGCGCGGCGGTGAACGCCTCCTCCGCGGCGGTCTGCTCGGCCTCGGCGGCCTTCACGCCGACAGCGAGTTGCTTCGCGCGCTCGAGCACCGCGGGCCGCTCCTCCCGGGACGCCGCCCCCACCTGCTTGCTCATCGCCTTCTGCTCGGCGCGCAGATTGTCGGCAGCTGAGATTGCCGCGCGCCGTGCGGCCTCGGCGTCGAGTAACGCGTCGACGAGCCCCGGGTCGTCGCCGCGGGCGCGCTGCGAGCGCCTCACCGCGTCGGGGTCCTCCCGTAGCTGCCTCAGGTCGATCACGGGCGCAACACTACTTTTGCGGCGCGCCGCCCAGCATGCCGAGGTAGTCGGTGCGACGGAACGGCCCAGCGGTGTCGTCGTCCCAGCGAGGCACAACCCCATAACGTTACAACTGCCTCACTTGTCACGCAGTGCGACGCGCCTGTCACAATGGGGGGCAATGTCCGAGGCACCTGAGCAGCAGCAACCGTCCGACTCCCAACCGTCGCGGCGCTGGCTGTGGTGGCGCAGCCTGCAGGCTACGGCGACACGTCGGGCGCTGCTGCTGACGGCGCTGGGCGGGTTGCTCATCGCCGGCGTCACCACTGCGCTGCCAGCCGGCGCCAACGATGCCGGCCGCCTCGTCGGCCACTCCAACGCCGTCCCGGAGGCCAACCGCGCCAGCCAGGCGTTCGATAACGCCCGCCCCGGCGATTGCCTGAACTGGCCGAACAAGGAGCCCGACCAGGCCACCGTCGTCGACTGCAAGGACGAGCACCGCTTCGAGGTCGCCACGTCGGTGGACATGCGCATGTTCCCCGGCAGCGAATACGGGCCGAACGCCGCGGCGCCGTCGGCCGCCCGGGTCCAACAGATCAGCCAGGAGCAGTGCCAGGCCGCGATCAAACGCTATCTCGGCACGAAGTACGACCCGAACAGCAAGTTCACCATCGGCATGCTGTGGTCCGGCACGAAGGCGTGGTCGTCCGGCGACCGCCAGATGCTGTGCGGGCTGCAGCTGCCCGGCGGGGGCAACGAGGAGCAGCAGGCGGTCAAGGGCCGGGTCGCCGACCTCGACCAGTCGAAGGTGTGGCAGGTCGGTACGTGCCTGGGCATCGACACCGCCGCCAACCAGCCGACCGACATCCCGATCGACTGCGCGGGCCCGCACGCGATGGAGGTGACCGGCTCGGTCAATGTGGCCGAGAAGTTCCCCGGTGGCGCCCTTCCCCCGGAGGCTGACCAGGACGCCTACATCAAGGACACCTGCACCCGGATGACCGATGCGTACCTGGCGCCGGTGGAGCTGCGGACCACGACGCTGACGCTGGTGTACAGCACGGTCTCGCTGCCCAGCTGGTCGGCGGGCAGCCACCAGGTGTCGTGCAATATCGGCGCCACGCTCGGCAACGGCGGCTGGGCAACGCTGGTAGGCAGCGCCAAGGGGGCACTGCTGATCAACGGACAGCCCCCGGTTCCGCCGCCCGACATCCCCGCTGAGCGACTCAACATACCGCCGATGCCGATGCCGATGCCGATGCCGATGCCGACGACGACGACGATCGACACGTCCGGCTCGCAGTCGCAGCTGCCGCAGCAGACGTTGTCGCCGACCAATGCTGTGCCGACGATCGGCAACCAGCACCTGCCGAACGCACCGGGCCCGCAGACCGTCGACTCTCCGGCCCCCGCCGCCCCCGTCGAGTCGCCGGCTCCGGCAGCACCCCCGCAACCGGAACCAGTCGTGCCGCCACCGTTCGGTGCGCCTCCGCCCGCGCCGGAGCCGATTCTGCCGCCGGCTGCGCCCGCAGAACTGCCACCGCCGCCGGCGTAGCGGCATGGCCGTGCGGATGAGCCCGGAACGGTTCGACGAACTCGTATCCGATGCGCTCGACCTCATCCCGCCCGACCTCGCCGCCGCGATCGACAACGTCGTCGTGCTCGTGGAGGCCCGCAACGCCGCCGAACCGGACCTGCTCGGCCTGTACGAGGGCATCGCGCTCACCGAACGCGACACGACCTACGCCGGTGCGCTGCCCGACACGGTCACGATCTACCGCGACGCGCTACTGGACATCTGTGAGACGGAAGACGACGTGGTCGACGAGGTCGCGGTCACCGTGATCCACGAGATCGCCCATCACTTCGGGATTGACGACGAACGGCTGCACGAATTGGGTTGGGCGTGACCTGAAAACCACAGCCTCCGGCGCGGCAGCCGCGGGTTGTCGGTCGGCGGTGATATGAACAGGCCATGAGTCTGCAGTGCCGCTACTGCCGTGACGGGTGGGAGCACTGCCACGGCACCGTCATCGTCCACGTGCAACACCGCGCGGAGTGCACCGAGGACGGCTGCGTCAACCCGGAAAGCATCGCGCACTCGTTGCGCATCGATTGCGAGGCGGTGGGCTGCAGCTGCGGGCAGCCCATCGCGTTGGCGGTGTAGAAGCCCGTCAGCCCATCGGGTCGGCGGACTCCAGTTCATCCGGTCGCGGCATCCCCCTCGGATCGGGCAGGAACGGCGGGCTGAGCTGGCCCCAGTGCACGCAGCTCCAGCGTCCGTCGGTGATCGGCGCCAACACCACCGACTCGGCGTTGCCGATGTGGTGTTCGACCACGAACGACCCGTCCACTCCGGCCAGCGTGGCCACGGCCAGCCGGATCGCGGCGCCGTGGCTGACCACCACGATGTCACCGGTCCATTCGTGGTCGTCGAGGTAGCGCATTCGCAGGTCGGACAGCACGGGCAGGTACCGGCCCAGTACCTGGGCGCCGGTTTCGCCGCCGGGAAGCGCGGCGTCGAGGTCGCCGGAATGCCACCGCTCGTAGACCTCGTGGAACGCGTCGACGGCCTCATCGTCATTGCGCATCTCCAGCTCGCCCACCTGCGCCTCGTGGAGGCCCTCGACTTCGTGAGGACGGATCTTCCACACCTCGCCGATGACCGACGCGGTCTGCCTGGCCCGCAACGCGACCGAGTGCACCAGCATGCCGGCGGGCCGTTCGAACCCGCGCGCGAAGTCTCTGGCCTGCGCGATCCCCGCGGGGGTCAGCGACGCCCCCGGCGGACGCGTGTCGAGGCAGCGCTCGACGTTGCTGTATGACTGACCGTGACGCAGCAGTACCAACCTCCCGCTCATGTTTTCCCGCCCCCGTCGCGCAGCCGCTGCAGCCACCGGCCGGCCTCGTCCATTTCCGGCGGCACAGCGCCGGTCACCGAGCCGGTCGGCCATGAACCCAGGAATCGCAGATCTGCACAACGACGGTGCAGCGCCTTGAGTGCCTCGGCAACCGCGCTGTCGTCGATGTGTCCGACGCAGTCCAGGAAGAACACGTAGGTGCCCAGTTCCGTTCGGGTGGGCCGGGATTCGATCCGGGTCAGGTCGATGTCGCGGATGCCGAACTCGGTCAGCGCCTCGACCAGCGCCCCGGGCCTGTTCTCCAGCCGCAGCACCACCGAGGTGCGGTCGGCGCCGGTGCGGTCGGGCGGGCGGGCAGGCAGACCCGCCAGCACAAATCGGGTGGCGGCGTTCGGCTCGTCGACGACGCCGGCCGCCAGCTCGGCGAGGCCGTAACGCCGCGCGGCCAGGGACGTGGTCACCGCGGCGTCCGCCTTGCCGTCCCGGACGTCGACCGCGGCGGACGCGTTCGAGTTCGCCGGCACGACCGTCGCGGCGGGCAGATTCTGTGCGAGCCAACGTCGCACCTGCGCCGCAGCGACCGGGAATGCGGCGATCGTGCGCACGTCGGCCTCCGCGATCCCCGGCCGTACCGCGATGCTGAATGCGACGTCGAGGGTCAGCTCCGCGAACAGCCGCAGCGGGGTTCCCGTGGCCAGGCTGTCCAGCGTCGGCGCGATCGATCCGTCGATCGAATTCTCGATCGGCACGCATGCATACTCGGCGGCGCGGTCGCGGACCTGCTGCAGCGCCGCCGCGGTGCCGTCGGTGGCCAACGGCTCGATCACCGTGTCTCGCGGGATCATCCCGCGGTCCACCATCTGCAGTAACGCGGCCTCGGTGAACGTCCCCTCCGGTCCGAGGTACGCGATGCGGGTCACCGTCAAACTCTATCGGGGCGACGCAAAGCAACCCCTTGCGCATTTGCCGTCATGTTATTACTTTAGGCTTACCTCACTTTACAAATATGGGAAGGAACGTCATGCCTCAGCCGGCCCCGTCCACCGCCGAACACGTCCGCAGCATCTGTGTGGGCGCGTCGGGAGCGATGCTGGCGGTCGACGGCTTTGCGCCCGTGGACACAGCCGTCCATCACCTGCTCGGCGACGGCGTTGGAGTTGACCGACCATGCACCGCTTGCGCTGCGCCGGCCCGTGAGATCGCTCGTGTGGATCCGCGGCCGGCTCCGTCGCGTCCCTGAGCCGCTGGTGGCGGCCCTGCTCGACGTGATCGCCGCCGACAACCCCAATCCTGCACTGCTGCAAGTGAATTCGCTCAGTAGCCGCCTGTCGCTGATGTGGTTGCACACGGAGTCGGTGGTAATCGCAGACGCGACCGGGGCGGAGTCGGTTGCGGTGGAGGACCTGCTGGCAGCCCGGCCTGATCCGTTCTGCGCGATGGAGTCGTGCTGGCTGCAGCACATCGACACCGCCCACCGCGAGGTGGTCGACCTGCTGGCATCCCGGTTGCCGGCGGGGCTGCGCCGCGGCCAAGTCCGGCCGCTCGGCCTGGACCGCTACGGGGTACGGCTGCGGGTCGAGCACGACGACAGCGATCACGACGTACGGCTGCCGTTCGCCGCGCCCGTTCACGACCTGACCGGGTTGGGCCGCGCGATCCGGGTGCTGATGGGCTGCCCGTTCCTCAACGGTCTTCGCGCCCGAAGAGCCTAGAACCGGCTACGAGTTGCGCCGATTTCTGCACCAGGGCTGCGATTTCGACCGATCCACAGCCCTGACGCAGATCTCGACGGCTGGTCGGCGTGGGTTCGTTCGCTACCGTATCTCCGGTGACCGAGCCTGCCGCCGAATTGCCGCGGCGGACATTGCGGCTCGAGGTCGTCATCGTCTTGGGTCTGACGTTCGGGCTTTCCGCCGTCACCGCGGGGTTGCAGCTCGTTGACTCGGTGCTGCGCACCCTCAGCGCGCAGAAGGTCCCGCTGATCGAGCGGCGCTCGTACTTCGACCTAGTGGATCTCGGGCTGAACCTGGCGTCGATCACGCAGCTGCTGGCATGGGGCGCGCTGGGCCTATACCTGTTGTGGCGCAGCGGGATTGGGCCTCGTGACATCGGACTGAGCCGGCCCCGCTGGCGCGCCGACGTGCTCGGCGGCCTGGGTCTGGCCGCGTTGATCGGGGTTCCCGGGCTGGGCCTGTATGTGCTCTCGCGCGTCATCGGCGTCAGCGCATCGGTGGTGCCGACCACGCTCACCGATACCTGGTGGCGAATTCCGGTGCTGATTCTCGCCGCATTCGCCAATGGGTGGGCTGAGGAAGTGATCGTGGTCGGCTACCTGATGACGCGGCTGCGTCAGCTCGGGGTGGGCAGCAGCCGCACGCTGGTTTACTCCAGCCTGCTGCGCGGCGCGTATCACCTGTATCAGGGTTTCGGTGCAGGGCTGGGCAACTTCGCGATGGGCTTGGTGTTCGGCGTCGTGTGGCGGCGCCACGGCCGGCTGTGGCCGCTGATCGTCGCGCACGGCGTGATCGATACCGTCGCGTTCGTCGGCTACGCGGTGCTTGCCGGTCACCTCGGCTGGCTGCCGTAAGGCCGTAGATTGTTCCGGTGACTCGCGACTGGCCGGAGCACGGCGGCGGGCCGCCCATGCAGCACGGCAGCGTGCCGCCCATGCATCACCGCGGCGGGCCGCCCATCTACCGGCGGCCTGTTCCGCCACCGGGCCGCTCCGAGCCGTCACAAGTCATTCGACGCGACCCCACGTATCGCCCACCTCCGCCGCCGACTCAGCAGCGGCCGACTGGCCCGCCGCGGCCCGCCCCGCCACGTCCGCCCGTTGCGCCGCCTGCACGGCCTGGACCGCCGAAGCCGCGTCGCAAGCGACATTGGGGCCGCTGGGTCGCGGTAGCCGTGCTGGCCGTGCTGGTGGCGTTCGTCGGTTTCGGGGTCTGGGTCGACCGGTCGCTGCACCGCGCTGACGTCGTCACCGCCTACCCGGGCCGGCCCGCACCCGGCCGCGGCACCACGTGGCTGCTGGTGGGATCGGACAGCCGAAGCGATCTATCGCCCGAGCAGCAGGACGCGCTGGCGACAGGCGGTGACGTCGGCGATCGCACCGACACGATAATGCTGATCCACATCCCGGCGCTCACCTCCGACGTACCGGCCACGGTGGTGTCGATCCCCCGTGACTCCCAGGTGAGCGTTCCCGGGAACGGCGAGAACAAGATCAACGCCGCCTTCACCCTCGGTGGCCCGCAGCTGCTGGTTCAGACCATCGAGCAGGCCACCGGCATCCGGGTGGACCACTATGCGCAGATCGGGTTCGCCGGGTTCGCCGACGTCGTCGACGCCGTCGGCGGCGTGCGGATGTGCCCGGCCGAGCCGATCAACGATCCGCTGGCGGGCATCGATCTGGCCGCCGGGTGCCAAAAGCTCAACGGGCGCAACGCACTTGGGTACGTGCGCACTCGCGCCACCCCCCGGGCCGACCTCGACCGGATGGTCAACCAGCGCGAGTTCCTCTCCGCGCTGCTTCACCGCGCGGCGAGCCCTGCGGTGTGGCTGAACCCGTTCCGGTGGCGCTCGCTGAAGGACTCGGTGACCAACGCGTTGACCGTCGACCCCGGCGTGCACGTGTGGGACCTGGCGCGACTGGCGTGGGCGCTGCGTGGGTCGCCGGTCACGACGACGGTGCCGATCGAGGGCTCGGCCGTCACCGACCTCGGCGACGTCGTGGAGTGGGACAGCGACGCGGCGTCGCGGCTGTTCTCGGCGTTGTCCACGGACGCGCCGGTGCCGCAGGACGTGCTGGAGTCGCAGCCGACGGGCTGACGAGCTCAGGGGTGCAGCTCGGAGAGCCCTCGGTGCAACCAGCCCTTCGTTCGGCCGGGGTGATTGGTCGCAATCCATCCCACTCCCAGGTCGCGGCAGTAATCGACGTCCTCGAGGTGATCGATCGTCCAGCAGTATGTGGCCCTGCCTTGGGCCGCCGCGCGGTCGACGAGCTCGGGATGCTCACGCAGCGTCCGAATGGACGGGCCAACCGCGGTCGCCCCGACTGTCGTCGCCGCGCTCCCCCCCAGGTAGCGCGACGTGTCGCCGAGCAGCACCGTCGGCAGCATCGGGGCGGCGCGCCGGATCCGCCAGACCGCGGCCGCCGAGAAAGACATCACGACGGCACGAGAGCGGTCGGCCGACGCGGGCGAGGCGATACCGAACCGATGCAGCAGCGCCAGCACCTTGCTCTCCACCAACGATCCGTACCGCACCGGATGCTTGGTCTCGATGAAGATCTTCAACGGCCGTCGCCAGTCGAGCACCAGGCCCACCAGCGCGTCCAGCGTCAACAGCCCGGTGTCGCCATGCCTGCCGTCAGGCCGCCAGCTGTTATGCCATGCGCCGTAGTCCAGCGCCCGCAGCTGCTCCAGCGTCATGTCGCTAACCAGGCCCGTGCCGGTGGAGGTGCGGTCCACCCGGCGGTCGTGAACGCACACCAAATGCCCGTCCCGGGTCAGCCGGACGTCGCATTCCACGCCCTCGGCGCCCTGCTGCAGTGCAATCTCGTAGGCGGCCAGCGTGTGCTCGGGCCGGTCACCGGACGCTCCTCGGTGCGCCACCACGAACGGGTGCGCGCGCGGACCGCCGGCAGACGTCATAGGAGTTATGCTGCCGGTTCTTGGCCTTCTCGCTCAACCGCGGTCGGCGAATCGGGGCGGGATTGTTTTGCGTCGGGGACCATAACCCAGCGATGCGCCGGCCGTTCGACGGGCGTGCGCTCGAACGCGAACACCAGCCGGGCCGTGGCCACCACTGCCGCCATGCCCAACAGGTAGGCGACCACGAAGCTGACCGTGTTGTCGGCGATGCCCTGGGTGTTGTCGGGGAAGCTCGTCGCGGCGGCGAACATCGACGCCGCGAAGCTGAGCAGCAACAGCACCCACCAGGCCCAGATCAGCCGGCGCAGGTGTCGGTACTTCTCCTCGGCGGCGGCGAGCTCCACGACGTACGTCAAGGGCAACGCCAGGTTCATCAACGGCGCGAGGCATCCCACCCGCAGCTCCCATGCCGGGCGCGGATCCCCCTGGTAGTAGTGCGCGAACGCGGTGGCGCGCCGGGCGAGAAGCCACTCCGTCAACACGAGATAGGTGCCTACGATCGCGAACATCGCCCCTACGCTCGCCATGACGGCCACCCAGGTCGCCAGCCCGGCGACCACCGAGTTCAACAGCACGCCCCGGTTCACGATCAGCAACGCGTAGCGGACGATGTGCAGAAACGCCGCCACGCCGAACACCGCGATCGTGGTGATCAGCATTGCGCGTACCGCCCGCGACGACGGGCCGCGGCGCGGCGGCGCGGACGGAGTCGCCGGGAGCTGGGTGGCGGGATCGACGAGGCCCCAGCGCGGGATGAAAGCGTAGCGAGGCGTGGGCCCGAGAGCGCGGCGCCGCCGGCGCGGCGGCGGACCGGAGCCGGGTCGCACCGCGATCCAGCGATATCCGGCCGGAAGAAGCGGCCCGGACCTCGGACGGGACGGCTGCAGACCCGGCGTCGTCGGGGCGCTGCTCCACTGGTGCGACGTGTCGGGCGGCAGCAGCGCGCCGCGGCAGCGCGGACACCACTGCCGCTGGCGGTCGCGGACGTTCCACCGCGTCCCGCAGCGGGAGCACACCTGGATCACCGGACCAGCCTAAGCCAGGATTCCACCGGCCGATCAGATGCTGCCGGTGCCTCCGACCTTGAGCTGACCTGACGTACGTCGCGTTCTATGCCGTGGAACGCTAGCTACCGCCGTTGGTGTGACGGTTATCCACAATTTCCACAGGTTTATCCACAGCCGGCGTGATCAGCCTTGAGGCGCTCAGCGCGCTGTCTGGCACCGAACCGATTTCGCACTGTGGATAACCTGTCAGCCTGCAGCCCAGGCGATCAACAACCGTTTGCTAGATTTCAGCGAAATGTCTCGTCGGTCTATGTTTCGCGCACGGCCGGAAACGCGACCCCGATGCCGCCGAGGCCGCGATAACCGTGGGGTTCTTGCCCACGTTCTGCTGGTGGTGATCCTCGGCGTAGAAGAAAACACGTCTCAACGGTTATGATCGCGCTCGCAGCGTGTGGTGTGACACATCTCACGGGGGGGTGCAGGGTTACCAGTGACGGCAGGGGGCTTGTGATGGCAGCGCATCCGATCGGCTCGAATCCGGCGATGCCGCCTTCGGAGTGGGAGACCTCCTCGCCGGTCTACGCGCGTTCGCAGATGACGTCGGCGTTGCGGGCCGCGTTGATCGCGTTGGTGCTTCTGGCGATCCTCGCCCTGATTGTCTTGTTCTGAAGGTTGGTTCTCCGGCCTCTCCTGATCACAGGTTTACGTGCCGCCCGTCCCGGGGCGGAGGCATCCTTGCGACGCGCGCAGCAATGGAGCAGGGTTGAAGTCGGACCGAAAAGGTAACCCGACAACTGAAGAACAGAAAGGAATCTCGTGGCTGAGTACACCTTGCCCGAATTGCCGTACGACTACGGCGCGCTCGAGCCCCACATCTCGGGGCAGATCAACGAGCTGCACCACAGCAAACACCACGCCACCTACGTGAAGGGGGCCAACACTGCGGTCGAGCAGCTCGCAGAGGCCCGGGAAAAAGGCGATCACGCATCAATCTTCTTGCACGAGAAGAACCTTGCCTTCAATCTCGGCGGGCATGTGAACCACTCGATCTGGTGGAAGAACCTGTCCCCCGAGGGCGGTGACAAGCCAACCGGCGAACTGCCTTCGGCTCTCGATGACGCGTTCGGCTCGTTCGACAAGTTCCAGGCTCAGTTCACCGCCGCCGCCAACGGATTACAGGGTTCGGGCTGGGCGGTCCTCGGTTACGACAGCCTCGGCGACAAGCTACTCACCTTCCAGCTCTACGACCAGCAGGCCAATGTGCCACTCGGGATCATCCCGCTGCTGCAGGTCGACATGTGGGAGCACGCGTACTACCTGCAGTACAAGAACGTCAAGGCCGACTACGTGAAGGCTTTTTGGAACGTGGTCAACTGGGCCGACGTCCAAGACCGCTTCGCCGCGGCCACCAGCAAGACCAAGGGCCTGATCTTCGGCTGACGCCGTTTTCCATCGGATGTGACGCCAGGGTCGCTCGAGTGCCGACCCTGGCGTCACGTTCGTTTGCAGCCTCGTTGGCAGTCGTGTCGTATTGCGTGCCAGCTGCAATTTCGTCATCCTGACCTCATCGACCCAGTGGCGCGTCGCACCTGGTTCGACGTGTCCGAAGGGCGGAGGCAGGATATGAGTACGGGATCCGGCCGGGCCATCGAGGTGGCCCCCTTCCATTCACGCGGCTCGCTCAAGGGTTTCGTGGTGTCCGGCCGGTGGCCGGATTCCACCAAGGAATGGGCACAACTGCTCATCGTCGCGGTGCGGGTGGCGTCGCTGCCCGGACTGCTTTCCACCACAACGATTTTCGGTGTCCGCGAGGAACTGCCCGAGGAACCCGAACCCGGCACCGTCGGGCTCGTCCTCGCCGAGGGGCCGGTCGTCGGTGAATCAGCGCTGCCTCCGGGACATTTCGCCGATCACCTGCCCCCAGCGCTGATGATGCTGCATCCGCCGTCCGAAACCGTGCCGTCACTGCCGGAATGCACCGGCGCCGCGTCGGGATGTGTGCTTCTGCCGGGCCTACCGCATCTGGGGCTCGAACACCGGGCGGCCTGGGTGGAGGCCGAGGCCGACGGCACCGTCACCTCGATGGTGAGCCGGGTGGGCGTCGACCCGATCAGTCACCCAGACACCGCGATTCTGGCCATGCTCCTTGCGGCATAAGGACATTCGAAGCCGTCGATACGGGTAGCCGAACTTTCACACTGCCTGGCGAACACGCTCGACACTGGCTATCGTCGGGTGAGTAAGCGAAGGGGAGTAGCCCCCAATCGTCGTGTCGACACACTGGCGCTCGCGCCCGGCCGGCGAACCGCAGACGCGGTGGGCGAGACCTTCGACCGGATGTCCGGTGGCCGCCATCGCGGTGCCGGGCGACGCGTCGAAAGGTCGGATATGCTCACCGCCACGCTCGTCAGCCTCGGTGTGGTGTTCGTCGCCGAAATCGGCGACAAATCGCAGTTGATCGCGATGACCTATGCGCTGCGCCACCGATGGTGGGTGGTGCTGTCCGGCGTGGCACTCGCCGCGTTCCTGGTGCACGGGCTCTCGGTGACCATCGGACACTTTCTCGGCCTGACGCTGCCCGAAAGGCCGATCGCGTTCGCCGCCGCGACCGCGTTCTTCGGATTCGCCTTGTGGACCTGGCGGGAGCGCAGTGACGACGGCTCGGCGCCGCCCGCGCCGGAGCATCGATTTGTGTTGCTGGCCGTGGTGTCGTCGTACCTGCT
>DASWBF010000481.1:0-22381 GCA_036390735.1 Mycobacterium sp.
CCCTTCGGGCACTTTTCCTTGGTCGGTAGGGCGAGCACGCCGATCACCAGCACCACGGCAATCCCGACCAGAACCAGTAGTAGAACTCTGTTCATGTGTATTTACCTGTTGCCCATCTGCATAAGTCGCTCAACATATTTCGCGATCACGTCGACTTCGAGGTTGACCTCACCTGACACCGGAACGCCCGCCAGCGTGGTTTCCTCGAGCGTGGTGGGGATCAGCGACACCTCGAACCAATCTTGACCTGCGTCGTTACCGAGAGCCGAGATCGTCAGGCTGACCCCGTCGACGGCAATCGAGCCTTTCTCCACGACGTAACGCGCCAGGCCAGGTGCCAGCGCGACCCGGACGACCTCCCAATGCTGCGACGGCGTGCGTGAAATCACACGTCCGGTCCCGTCGACGTGGCCCTGGACGATGTGCCCACCGAGCCGCTTCTCGACCGTGACGGCCCGCTCGAGGTTGACCTCAGGGCGGTCATCGACGTGTCGCAGCGTCGAGCGGTTCAGGGTTTCGGCCATCACGTCGGTGGTGAACTCGCCGCCTGGCAGCACCTGCACCACCGTCAGGCACACGCCGTTGACCGCGATGGAGTCGCCTGGCGACGCGTCACTGGTGACGACGGGACCGCGGATTCTGAGCCGGACAGCGTCGGGAAGATCGGACTTTTCGACGACGCGGCCGACTTCTTCGACGATGCCGGTGAACACCAACACAGGCTAGTGCGCAAACCCGCCGCGTCGCCCCGACCCTCTACGATGCAACTCATGCCGTTTGGCCGTCGAAGTACCGCAGTTCTGCTCGCCGCCGTCGCAGTTACCGCTTCTCTTGTCGGAGGGTGCTCGAAGTCGAAGGACGAGTCCGGGCCGCCGCTGCCGGACGCGGCGACGTTGTTGAAGCAGTCCGCGGAGACCACGCGAAACCTCAAGAGCGCGCACGTCGAGCTGACGGTCGACGGCGACGTGGCTGGGCTACCGGTCAAGACGCTCTCGGGTGATTTGACGAACACGCCTGCCGTCGCGGCGAAAGGCCATACCCGCCTCAAGCTCGCCGGCGATGAGGTGGAGGCCGACTTCGTCGTTCTCGACAGCATCCTGTACGGCTCGCTGGACCCTGGCCAGTGGAGCGACTTCGGGGCAGCCTCCAACGTCTATGACGTGTCGACGATTCTGAATCCGGACACCGGGCTGGCCAACATCCTGTCGAACTTCACCGACCCCAAGGCGGACGGGCGCGAAACGATCGGCGGCGTGCAGACCGTCAGGATCACCGGACACGTCAACGAGGACGCCGTACACAAGATCGTCCCGAAGGTCGCGCCGCGCGGATCCGTTCCCGGCACCGCGTGGGTCCGCGAGGACGGCAATCACGAACTGGTTCAGGTCAAGCTGGAACCCAGCGGCGAAGGCAACGCCATTCAGATGACGCTGTCGAAGTGGAACGAGCCGGTCACCGTCGAGAAGCCGCCGATCTGATGAAGTCCAACCGCAGAATCGCGATCACTGCGGGCAGTCTCGCCGTTCTGCTCGGCGCGCTGGACACGTACGTCGTGATCACGATCATGCGCGACGTCATGCGCGACGTCGGGATCGCACTGAACCATGTCCAGAAGGTCACTCCGATCATCACCTGGTATCTGCTCGGGTACGTCGCGGCCATGCCGCTGCTCGGCCGGGCGTCTGACCGGTTCGGCCGCAAGCTGCTTCTGCAGTCCAGCCTCGTAGGCTTTGCGGTCGGGTCCGTCGTGACCGCGATGTCGGGCGATCTCGTCACATTGGTGATCGGACGTTGCATCCAAGGCGTCGCCAGCGGCGCGCTGCTGCCGGTCACGTTCGCACTCGCCGCCGACCTGTGGTCGCAGCGCAGCCGGGCCGCGGTGCTCGGCGGCATCGGCGCCGCACAGGAGCTGGGCAGTGTGCTGGGTCCGCTGTACGGCATTTTCATCGTCTGGCTGCTGACCCACTGGCAAGCGGTGTTCTGGATCAACGTGCCGCTGGTGGCGATCGCGATGGTGATGATCCACTTCAGCCTGCCCTCACACGAGCGCGGTGAGGGGCCGCGCGAACGGGTCGACGTGGTCGGCGGGCTGCTGCTGGCGGCCGCACTGGGCCTGGTGGTCCAGGGCCTGTACAACCCGGCACCGGACGGCAAGCAGGTGCTGCCCGACTGGGGTGTGCCGGTGTTGTGCGGAGCGCTGGTCGCGGCTGTTGCGTTCGCGATTTGGGAGAGGTTCGCCCGGACCCGGCTGATCGAGCCCGCGGGTGTGCGGTTCGCGCCGTTCCTCTGCGCTCTGGGCGCGTCGGTGTGCGCGGGGGCGGCGCTGATGGTCACGCTCGTCGACGTCGAGTTGTTCGGCCAGGGCGTGTTGGGGATGAGCCAGAACGAGGCGGCCGGCCTGCTGCTGCGGTTCTTGATCGCGCTGCCCATCGGAGCACTGCTGGGTGGCTGGCTGGCCACCAAGGTCGGTGACCGCGCGATCGCCTGTGTGGGGCTGCTGATCGCCGCCGCCGCGTACTGGCTGGTCTCGGACTGGGGCGTCGACGTGTTAACCACCCGCCACGACCTCGGGCTGTTCACGTTGCCGACGTTCGACACCGACCTCGCATTGGCCGGTCTGGGGCTAGGCCTGGTGATCGGCCCGCTCACCTCGGCGACGCTGCGCGTCGTCCCGACCGCGCAACACGGCATCGCATCCTCGGCGGTGGTGGTGGCCCGGATGATCGGCATGCTGGTGGGCGTCGCGGCGCTGAGCGCCTGGGGGTTGTACCGGTTCCAGCAGATCCTTCACAGCCTTCCGAAGCCGTCGGGCGGCCTGTTCGAGATCAGGGCGAAGATAGCCGAGAACTACCAAACCGCCTATGCGACGGAGTACGGCGAGATCTTCACGTTCACCGCGATCGTGTGCGTGGTTGGTGCGGTGCTCGGGCTGTTCATCAGCAACCGCGACACGCACGACGCCGGCCCCGCGGCCGAGGAGGAGCCGGGCGAGCTCGCGTCGCGCCGCTGACCGCCACTAAGGCACGCATTTGGGGGCAATTGCCCCATGCGAACGACCGGACGGCTCGGCGAAGACCTCCTGACGCTGACACGCGACTTCAGGAGGTCTCGACGGTAAGAAGATCGCATTCTTGGTAGCGCCGGAGGGCGTCGAGCAAGTCGAGTTGACCGAGCCGTGGGAAGCGGTCAAGCAAGCCGGCGGACGTTGGTCGAGGCTGACGTCGTGCGCGGCAGGACCATCACCTGGTGGCCGAGCGTTCAGACCGATATCCGCAACGCCGGCGGCAACTGGGGCGACGAGGAAGTGGTGGCCGACGAGCGTCGCGGCAACACGCTGATCTCCAGCCGCAAACCCGATGACCTGCCCGCTTTCTGCGCCAAATTGCTGGAAGCGTTCTCCCAATAGCGCCGGGGATGGGTAACGTCCCCACCATGCGGGGGATGGTGTGCTGACCGCGGCGCTGCGCGACCTTCAATGGCGCAAGCGGCGATTCGTCATCGCCATCATCGGCACCGGGCTGGTGTTTGCGATGACGCTCGTTCTGACGGGGTTGGCCAACGGTTTTCGCGTCGAGGCCCAGCGCACGGTTGACTCGCTGGGACTCGACGCGTTTCTGATCAAGTCGGGCGCGGCCGGGCCGTTTGTGGGATCGTCGCCGTTCCCGCCCACAGAATTGGAGAGGGCAGCGCGCCTCCCGGGCGTCGCGAACGCGGTGCCAATGGTCTATGGCAGCGCCACGATCCCCGACCGCGGTTCGTCGCGGAACGTCAATGTTTTCGGGGCGCCGGACCGCGGGCCCGGGATGCCCGCGGTATCGGATGGCCGCGCTCCGACCAATCCCGGCGAGATCGCGGTGTCGAGCACGATGCGTCGAGGCCTCGGCCAGGACCTCGAAATCGGCTCGCGGACAATGCGGATCGTAGGCATCGTCGATGACTCCACCTTGCTCGCCCGTCAGGCCAACGTGTTCCTGACGGTGGCCGGCGCCCAACAACTGCTGTTCTCAGGACAGCCGCTGATCTCGTCGATCGGCATCCGCGGCACACTCGACCGGGTGCCCGACGGTTATCGCGTCGTCGACCGCGCGGGCGCCGTCGAGGACCTAGTGCGACCACTGAAAGGCGCCCGCACCTCGATTTCAATGATGGCATGGCTGCTGTGGGTGGTGGCTGCGTTGATCGTGGGCTCGATGATCTACGTGTCTGCGCTCGAACGCATCCGGGACTTCGCGGTGTTCAAGGCGGTCGGTGTTTCGACCCGCTCGATCATGGCCGGGCTGGCCCTGCAGGCCGTCGTCGTCGCTCTGCTCGCGGCGCTTCTCGGCGCCATTGTTTCGGTTCTGCTGGGACCGCTGTTCCCGATGCGGGTGGACATCCCCACGTTGGCGTTCGTGCTGCTGCCGGTGATCGCGGTGGTGATCGGTCTTCTGGCGAGCGTCGCGGGACTGCGGCGCGCTGTGACCGTCGACCCCGCAGTGGCATTCGGGGGGCCGTGACCGATGCCTGACCTGCGCATCAAAGACCTCGTCGTCGAGTACTGCCGGGGCGAGTACGCGGTGCGTCCGATCGACGGGTGTGACCTCGACGTGAGTGCGGGGTCGTTGGTGATTCTGCTCGGCCCGAGCGGGTGCGGGAAGACGACGTTGCTGTCGTGCCTCGGCGGGATACTGAGCCCAACCGCCGGCCGTATCGAATTCGGCGACGTCGACATCACGGCGCTGGACCGGCGTGGCCTATCGGAGTATCGGCGCAACACCGTCGGCATCGTGTTCCAGGCCTTCAACCTGGTACCCAGCCTGACCGCGATCGAGAACGTGATGGTGCCGATGCGCGCGGCCCGCAAGTCACGGCACGACGCACACCAGCGCGCCGAAGAGCTGCTCACCCGCGTCGGGCTGAAAGAGCGCATGGGGCACCGACCGGGCGATCTCTCCGGCGGCCAACAGCAGCGTGTTGCGGTCGCGCGCGCGATCGCACTGGACCCGCCGCTGCTGCTGGCCGACGAGCCGACCGCCCACTTGGACTTCATCCAGGTGGAAGAAGTGCTGAAGTTGATCCGCGAACTGGCGTCCGGCGAGCGCGTGGTGGTGGTCGCCACCCACGACACCCGCATGCTGCCGTTGGCGGATCGCGTGGTGGACTTGACGCCGCACATCTCGTATTCGGAGCACGAGCCCGAAACCGTGAGCATCGAATCTGGCGAGGTGCTGTTCGAGCAGGGCACGATTGGCGACTGCATCTACGTGGTCTCCGAGGGTGAGCTCGACATCGTCCGCGAATTGGCCGATGGCGGTGAGGAATTGCTGAAAGTGGCTGGGCCGGGTGACTACTTCGGCGAGATGGGCCCGCTGTTCGGCCTGCCGCGCTCGGCGACCGTGCGGGCACGCTCCGACGCAGCCGTCATCGGGTACACCGTGCAGCAGTTCCGGGAACGGTTGGGCGCCACGGGTGTTCGCGACATCGTTGAGCACAGGGAGTTCTCCGGCTAGCGGCTGTCGTCGCCGAGTTCTACGTCAGGGCTGTGATCTGGCCCGCGGAACGACCCTGGTGTAGAACTCGACGAACGCTAACGGGCGCGGACCCGGTAAAGGTCGGTGTCTTCCGATAGCCCTTTGAGTCGGTGGGCGCCAAGGCTTTCGAACTTCAGGCCGGATCCGGCCGACAAGTCGCGCACGGTGCGGCTCGCGAGCACCTCGCCGGGCCCGGCCATTGCGCCGATCCGCGCTCCGACGTGCACCGCGAGGCCGCTCCACTCCTCGCCGCGCGATTCCGGCGCGCATAGGCATGCGTTGGTCGGCGCGTCGAAAGTCGCGAATATTCCGTCGCCGGTGTGCTTGGCACGTTGGCCGCCGTGCTGGGCGAGCACGCCGTCGACAATGTTGTCGTGCACGCCGAGTTGGTGGCGCCAGTGCGCGTCGCCACTTGCACTCAACATCATCCCGGGACGAGGCTCAGCAGCAGATCCGGTCCGATCTGTTCGACGCCATCGAACTTCCACCGCAGCGCTTTACCGATCGTCGACACCCCGACCTCGTCGATCACGGTGACCGGTCCGCCCAGCAGAATCGGCGCGACGTAGGCGAGAATTCGGTCCACTACTCCTGCGCGTAAGAACGCCCCCGCCAGCGTCGGGCCGCCCTCCAGCATCACATCGGTGCGGTCGGCAAGCGCCTTGATCACCTCGTGCGGGTCGTGCGTGCGGATCAGCATGGTCCGCGAGTCGTCGTTGAGAACCTTTGCCTCGGTGGATATTTCGCGATCACCGACGACGACCCGCAGCGGCTGGCGCTGGGCCAGGCTGCCGTCGGGCAGGCGCGCGGTCAATGTCGGGTCGTCGGAGAAGACCGTGCCGGTGCCGACGACGATCGCGTCGGCGACCGCCCGACGGCGGTGCACGTCGGCGCGGGCCGCCTCACTGGTGATCCACTGGCTGGTGCCGTCGGCGGCCGCGCTGCGGCCGTCGACACTGGCGGCGAACTTCCATGTGACGTGCGGCAGTCCGGTGCGCTGCTTGTGCAGCCACTCCCGCAGCGTGCCGCGCTCGACGACGTCGGCCAGGACCCCGGTTTCGACGTCGATGCCGACCTGCTCGAGCCGCTTGGCTCCGCCGGCCGCCTCCGGACTCGGGTCCGCCACCGCGTACACCACCCGCGAAACACCCGCTGCCACAAGGGCATCCACGCACGGCGGTGTCCTGCCGTGGTGGTTGCACGGCTCGAGGGTGACCACTGCGGTGCCGCCCTTCGCGAGCTCGCCCGCCCGCCGCAGCGCCACCACTTCGGCGTGCGGGCCGCCCGTCGGTTCGGTGCCGCCGACGCCGACCACCTCGCCGGCAGCGTCGAGGATTACCGCTCCTACCGGCGGGTTGGGGTACGTCGCGCCCTTGACCTGCTCGGCGTGCTCGATCGCCAGCCGCATGGCGTCGTCGTAGGGAATCACAGCTGTAGATGCGGGGACGCGGCCGCGGCCTGCCGGCGCAGCGCCCGCACGGCCGCGGCGGGATCGTCGGCGCCGTAGACCGCGGAGCCGGCGACGAAGCAGTCCACGCCGGCGGCCGCGGCTTCCTCGATGGTGTCGTCGTTGATCCCGCCGTCGATCTCGACGAGGATCGTCAACTCGCCCGAGTCGATGAGGCGGCGCGCGGTACCGACCTTGACGAGCACTTCCGAGATGAACGCCTGACCGCCGAATCCCGGCTCGACGGACATGATCAGCAGCGTGTCGAACTCGGGCAGGATCTCCAGGTACGGCTCGAGCGGTGTGCCGGGTTTGACCGACAGCCCGGCCTTGGCTCCGGCGGCACGGATGTCGCGGGCGACGGCGACGGGGTTGTCGGTGGCCTCGGCGTGGAACGTGACGTTGTACGCGCCCGCTTCGGCGTACGGCGGGGCCCAGCGCTCGGGGTTCTCGATCATCAGATGGCAGTCGATAGGGATGTCGGTGACGGCGAGCAGGCTTTCGACGACCGGCAGGCCGATCGTCAGGTTCGGCACGAAGTGGTTGTCCATCACGTCGACGTGCAGCCAGTCCGCGCCGGTGACGGCCGCGGCTTCGTCGGCCAGGCGGGCGAAGTCGGCGGCGAGGATGGACGGCGCGATCAGCGGTGGAGCCATGGGTTCACCCTAATTTGCGCAGCGCTGCCGCGAACATCGCGTCGGTGCCGTGCCGGTGCGGCCAGAGCTGAACGTGCAGGCTGTCGCCGAGCCGGTCGGCCGGCGCGAACAACGGGCGGGTGTCGATCGCCTCGACCGGGTGGCGGCGCACCGCGTCGGCGACGACGCCGACGGTTTCGGCAAGGTGCGGCGAGCAGGTCGCGTACAGCACCACGCCGCCGGGCCGCGTCAGCTCGATCGCCGATGCCAGCAGCTCGCGCTGCAACTTGACCAGCGCCGGCACATCGGCCGGGCCGCGACGCCAGCGGGCCTCCGGACGGCGCCGCAGCGCGCCCAGCCCGGTGCAGGGGGTGTCGACGAGAACGCGGTCGAAACCCGTTGCTATTTCAGGGTTTCGGCCGTCAACCCGCAGCACTTCCACGTCCAGCCCTCGGGTGTTTTCTTCGACCATGTCCGCGCGGCGCGGCGTGGGTTCGACGGCGGTGACACGCGCTCCCTGTGCTTTTCCCAGCGCGGCCAGCAGCGCGGTCTTGCCGCCAGGCCCTGCACACAGGTCCAGCCATCGGCCGCGGTCGCCGCCGTCGAGCTCTGCCAGCACCAGCGCGCGGGCCACCAGCTGGCTGCCCTCGTCCTGGACCAGCGCCTGCCCGTCGCGCACCGGCTGCAGCCGGCCGGGGTCGCCGCCGGTGAGGTACACCGCGTACGGCGAATACCGCCCGACCGCGCCGTCCACCGCAGCGGCCAGCTCGTCGGCGGTGATCACGCCGGGGCGCGCCGCCAAGTGCACTGCCGGGCGGGCGTTGTCGCTCGCCAGCAGCGCGTCCAGCTCGCCCGCGTCCCGGCCCAGCGCATCGGCGAACGCCTGCGCGATCCACCGCGGATGGGCATGCACGAACGCGGCGTGCCCGACCGGGTCGACTACCGGGTCGGGCGCCAGCTCCGCGACCCACGCCTGCTCGTCGCGCGATGCGATCGTCCGCATCACGGCATTGACGAAACCGGCTCGGGCGGAATCGAATTCAATGCCGGCCTGCTCGACGGTGGTGGACACCGCCGCGTGCGCGTCCACCCGCGTGCGCAGCAGTTGGTACGCGCCGAGCCGTAGCAGGTCCAGCAGCACCGGGTCGATGCTTTCGAGTGACCGGTCGGCGGCCTTCGCGATGATCGCGTCGAGCAGCCCCCGAACGCGGGACGCGCCGTAGGCCAGTTCGGTGGCGAAGGCCGCGTCGCGGCCGGTGATGCCGCGCTCGTTGAGCAGCGGGGGCAGCGCGAGGTTGGCGTAGGCGTCGCGCTCGGACACCGCGCGCAGCACGTCGAATGCCGCCCGGCGGGCCGGGTCGAGCGGCTTACGCGTCCGACGAGCGGTCACGACGCGCGCGCGGACTCGTCGAGACGTGCGCCGCGGGCCCAGTCTGCGGCGGCCATCGGCTTCTTGCCGGGCGGCTGGACCTGTCCGAGCAGAACCGGCTGCGAACCGGTCCCGACGCGCACGCCGTGCCGGTTCACCCGCAGCTCCCCCGGCTCCAGCGGACTGGCGGAGTCTTCCAACGTGACCGGGCCGATCTTCAGCCGGACGCAGTCGATCATCGTCCAGGCGCCCGGGTCTGGCGTGACCGCGCGGATGCGCCGTTCGACCGCCTGCGCGGGCAGCTCCCAGCGCACCCGGGCCGCGTCGACGGTGATCTTCGGCGCGATACTCACCCCGTCTGGGGGTTGCGGCACCGGGACCAGCGTGCCGTCGGCGATGCCGTCCAGCGTCGACTCCAGCAGAGCCGCACCCGACAGCGAAAGCCGCTGCAGCAGTTCACCTGCCATGTCATTCGGGCGGACGGCTTCTGTGACGACTCCGTAGACCGGGCCGCTGTCCAGTTCGCGTTCGATCAGGAAAGTCGTCGCGCCCGTCACGGTGTCGCCGGCCGCGATCGCCGCCTGCACCGGGGCGGCGCCCCGCCACGCGGGCAGCAGCGAGAAGTGCAGGTTCACCCAGCCGCGCGGCGGGATCGCCAGCAGCGCGTCCCCCAGCAGTGCGCCGTAGGCGACCACAGGGCAGCAGTCGGGGGCCAGCTCGGCCAGCAGCTCGACGAACTCGTCGGAGTTCGGCCGCTGCGGCGTCAGCACCGGGATGCCCTCGTCGTGGGCCAGCCGTGCCACCGGCGAGGGGGTTGGCTTGCCGCGCCGACCCGACACCGCGTCGGGGCGGGTCAGCACTGCGACCACGTCGTGGCGGGGCGACGCGATCAGGCGCCGCAACGCCGGCAGCGCGGGTTCCGGCGTTCCGGCGAAGACGAGTCGCATGCCTACTTCGGCACCTGGTAGTACTCGCGCTCACGCACCCCCGCCGCACCGGCCATGAACATCCACGGGATCGTCGTGATGAGCCGGTTGTTGGTGGCCACCGCGTCGTTGTAGTACTGCCGTGCGAACGCCAGCTTGTCCTCAGTGTCGGCCAGATTGCGTTGCAGGTCAAGGAAATTCGCGGACGAACTCAGGTTCGGGTACATCTGACCCAGTGCCAGCACCTGGCCGACCGCGGTGTCGAGCTGCTTCTCGGCCGCGCCGCGCTGCGCCACCGACTTGCCGTGGGTGGCGCTGGTGAGTGCGGCTTGCGCCGCGGTGACGTTGTCGAGGATCGACTTCTCGTGGGCAGCGAACGCCTGCACGGTCTGGACCAGGCTGGGGATCAGCGACGCCCGGCGGGTCAGCTGGACGTCGATGCCGCCGAGTGCCTCGTCGACGCGGACGTCGGCGCCGCGAACTTTGTTGTAGCCCGACACGAACACGATGAGCATCGCGACGGCGATCACCACCAGCAGCAACAGAACCCATGTCACCAGGAACCGCCTCCTCCTCCTCCACCGCCGCCACCGCCGCCCCCGCCGCTGAAGCCACCGCCACCACTGGACGACGACGACTGCGACGCGGAATACGCGCCGATCGACGACGACAACGTCGACTCGAAGCTGTCGAAGCTCGGCCCGTGCGAGCCGCCGACGGCGCCGTACGCCCACGGTGTGGTGCTGTGATACCAATCCGGCTGCGGCGCAGGCATTCCCGTCGCCGCCTCATACTTCTTGGCCCACAGCGCCGCGGCGCCGGCGGCCACCGCGAACGGAATGTAGGCGGTGTAGAGGTCCTTGCGGGCACCGAAGTCGAAACGCGCCTCCGCCGAATCGGTGGTCAGCATCCGGTGGAATCCGCCTACGCGCGACCACAACTCGCGGCCGGCGGGGGTGCGCCGGCTGCCGACGCCTTCGGCCCAGGAGCGCATGGTGGCCACGAAGAACACCGCGAACGGCAGGCCCCACAGCGTGATCGTGAAGCCCCATGTGATGAAGCCGCACACCGCGAGCACGATGGACGCCAGGTTGGCGACTCGCACCCACTGTTCGGCGCGCTTCGGCACCACCAGCTTCTCGTTCTTCGCCCACTTCTTGACGGCCTCGGCCATGTCGGTTTTCGCCGCGGACAACCTTTTTCCGGACGCGACGGTGTTCGTCGCCTCGAACTCCGCACCGGGCTGGTTCACCCGCAGCGTGGATCCGACTGCGACGCTGACCGGGTCGACATCGGCCCATGCGCCGGGCTGCGCGACACCCCGAACCGTCCAGTGCTTGTCGCCGCGCTGGGTCAGCGAGATTAGGCCTCGTTCGGCGAGATAGAACAGCGTGGCGGTAAGGCCGTTGCGGGGAACGGCTTCGGTGCGGATGTACTCGCTCTGCACAGGCCCGAGACCTTGGGGCGGTGCGTACTGCAGCGGAAAGCCGGGGCTGCTCTCCACCGTCGTGCGCCACCACGCGTACCCCAGCAGCCCGGCGGCGACGCTCGCGCCGAGCAGCATCAGCACCTTGGTCACCGACTGGCCCAGAATGCGGTCGAACTTCCAGGACCAGGGCAGCTCGTCGCGGGGCGGGGTGGCGATGTCCACGCCTGCGCGCACCGTCACCGGCGTGCGGGGCGCGACGTTGAACATCGTCATCTCGATCCGGTCGCCGTTGAGGTTCAACTCCGGGCACTGGTCGCCTCTGCCGAACCCGGTGGAGCACTGAACGCCGGCCACCCGAGCGGGCAGCCTGACCGTGATGTCTGCGCGGTCGATCCGGTTGTTCCAGCTCTTGACGACGAACCAGTAGAAAACCGAAGGGGTGCTGTTGATTTCGCCTGTCGACGACGCGAACGCCAGGTTCTTGCCCACGCTGGACGGCGCGAGCCCGTTTGGGACAACCGAGCGGATCACGAATTCGTGGCTGCCCGGGTTGAGATACGTGGCGGGGTCGCCAATTCTCGCGGTGAGGAATCGGCGGCTGTTGTCCCACTCCATCTTGACCGGGGTGGGTTCGTCGTCGAGCGTCACCGCTGTCACCGTCGGGATCATCCGGACGTGGGTATCGTGCGGCGCGGCGACGTCCCAGAATTCGAAGATGCCGTGCTTGCCGCCCGGGAACTGCGCATTGATCGTCTCGACAACCTCGACGCGGCCGTCGGCGTTGACGTCGTAGTCGGCCCGGTAGTGCGAGAACCACACCGGGTCCGACCCGGTGCCCGGCTGGGACACTCCGGTGAGCACCAGCGGCCAGAACAGTCCGATGATGATGAGCGCCAACGGGATTAACAGCGCCGCGACACGGCGACCCCAACCCATCGGCATCCTCCTCGGTCTGTTCCCGGCTACTCACCCTATGTGCAACGGGTCGATTTGGACGCGAACCGGCTCATGGTCATGGCGCGCGGACGTCACCGCGACCGCGCGGCGAAGCGCCGCGGCCAGCGCCAACCCGTGCTCGCGGCTCACCCGAACCAGCATCCGCGTCACCGCATCGGTGTCCCTCGCACTCGCCGGCCGACGCGCGGCCACCGGCAACTCGACCGGTCCGAGCAGTTCAGCCCCCTCGGGCAGGTCGGTGCGCTCGAGCAGTGCGCTGACCGCCTGCGGCGGACCGTCGAGCGCGGCGATGTGCACGCTCGGCGGCAGCCCGACTTCGGATCTGGCCTCCAGTTCCGCGTCGGCGTGACCGACCGGATCCCAGCGAACCAGCGCCTGAACGGTCGGGATCACCGAATCGGCCACCACCGCCACGACGCCGCCGTCGCCGCGGCTGCGAACCAGCGCCGCTGCAGCCATCCAGCGCCGAAGCGTGTCCTCGGCGGCCCGTAAGTCCTGCCGCCCCAGCAGCGCCCAGCCGTCCAGGAGCAGCGCAGCGCCGTATCCGCCGCACGCCACCGGTTCGGCCCCCGGCGTCGCGACCACGAGCACCGGGCGCCCGTCGACGTCGCGGACCACGCTGTCACCGCCGGACGTGACGACCGCGGTGCCGGGGAACGCGCGGCCCAGCTCCTCGGCCGTGCGTCGGGCGCCGACGACGACCGCGCGCACCGCCTCGGCGCCGCAGCGCACGCACTTCAATGCCGCGTCGACCCTGCCGCACCACCGGCACACCGCGCCGGTGGAACCGGCGCCGGGCAGCGACACCGGGCCCGTGCAGTGCCGGCAGCGGGTGACGGCACGGCAGCGCGCGCAGGCCAACGCGGGCACGTAGCCGCGGCGCGGCACCTGCACCAGCACCGGCGAACCGGTGTCTAGTGCCGTTCGGGCGGCCCTCAACGCGACGGACGGCAGCCGGGCGGTGCGCGCGGCAGGATCCCGTGCGTCGGCGTAGCCGCTGTCGTCCAGCGCGATCACGCGCGGTGCCGCCGCGCGCACCGCGGGCCGGGCGGCCACCACGTCGTGTGCCCATCCGCTGCGCACCAGCGCGTGCGCCTCCGCGGTGCGCGCGTAGCCGCCGATCACCGCCGCGCACCGCAGCTGATGGGCGCGCAGCATCGCGACCTCGCGGGCGTGCGGATACGGCGTGCGGGGCTCGGCGAGCGTGTCGTCGCCGTCGTCCCAGACGATCATCAGCCCGAGGTCGGCGACGGGCGCGAACACCGCGCTGCGGGTGCCGATCACCAGCCGGGCGTTGCCGCGCAGGGCGGCCAACCAGCGGCGGTACCGTTCGGCCGGCCCCAGACCCGCCGACAACGCGACCACCGAGTCTTTGTCGATCAGCTCGACGCTGTGCGCCAGCAGCGTGTCGACGTCGCGCTGGTCGGGCAGCACCGCCAGTACGCCGCGGCCGGCGCCGACGACGACGGCCGCCGCTTCGGCCAGCCGCCCGGCCCACTGCTCGCCGGGCAGCGCCTGCCACACCGCGCGGGCGGCGCGGCCCTCGGCGAGCGCGGCCAGGAATCGCTCGGCGCTCTGGTAGGCGCTCCAGCCGACGACGTCGACCGGCCCTACGGCTCCGGGGATCTGCGCCTCGCGCACCTCACGCTCGACGCGGGCATGACGAGGGGGCACCGCGAGCCGCAGCACGTCGGCGCGCGTGCCGGCATACCGCGCCGCGACGGCGTCGACCAGACGCCGGACGTCTGGTGTCAGTACCGGCTCCGGCGAGACGACGCGATCCAGCCACCCGAGTTCGCCGACGTGATCGGTGTCGGACCGTCGCTCCAACACGAACGCGTCGACGAGGCGGCCGTGGAACCGCACCCGGGCCCGGACGCCGGGCTGCGCGTCGTCGGACTGCTCGGCCGCGACGAGGTAGTCGAATTCGCGGTCCAGGTGCGGCACCGACAGCATCGGCAGCAGCCGGGCGATCGGCTCGTGGTCGGCGGCCCGCCGGCTCGTGCTTATGTCGCGCCCTTGGCCCGCCACCGATCGGCATCGATCTGGGCGAGCGCGAGCTCGTCGGTCATGGGTTCCCTTCGGCAGGTTCGGTGGGATCGCCCTCACGGTAGGCCGGGGCACCGACAGAGCGCCCGAAGAAGAAACCCGCGGTGATGAGCAGCTGAGACATCGCGTATGCCCACCAGATCGGCACCGCGAGCACGTCGGACTGCAGGATGAACTGGTCGATGCCGATCATCGCGTCCGACACCGCAAAACACACCGCGCCCAGCGCCGTCCACGGCGTCGGAAGCCGCGCCAGCAGCGCCGCGCACACCATCGCGCACAGCACCGCGATGTAGATCGTGACTGGCACCGTCATCCCGTCCGGACCCAGCCTCGGCCAGAACCAGACCAGCAGTGCCACGCACAGCGCGCACATGACGGCCGCGGCCACCAGCCGCCGACCTGTCACGACGACCAGCGGCACGAGTGCGCCGAGGTAGCACAGATGCGCCACCAGAAACGCGCCCAGCCCGCCGACGAACGACGGTTCCCACCACGGCATGGCCAGTAGGAAGTCGCCGACCGCCGAGAACACCAGCGCCACCATCAGCCAGCGCCGCTCCCGCACAATCGGGTGTGCGACCGCGGCCAGGGCCAGCAGCACCGCCAGCAGTGCTTTGAACACCGACTGCCCGGCGAAGATACCCGTCAGCGACTCGCCGGGCTCTGACTGCAGCGCGGTGAGCGTCAAGAACACGCCGTAGGCCACGCCCGCCCATCCGGCGGCGACCCAAGCCGCGGCGAGCAACCGCGGTGTGTCCGGTGTCCGCGTGTCAGGGGCTGGGGTCAAGGCCCCATCGGATGCCATCCTGCAGAAGCTACTCGACGCGGTAGAGGGAGCCGTACCACTGACACCGCGGCAATGCTTTGCTAGATCAATGAGCACCACGACGGCACCCGACTACGACACGGTGATCGTCGGCGCAGGATTCTCCGGAATCGGCGCCGCGGTAAAGCTCGACGAGGCCGGGCTGCATTCGTACCTCATCATCGAGGCCGGTGACGGCCCGGGCGGCACCTGGTATTGGAATCAGTATCCCGGTGTGGCCGTTGACATTCCGTCGTTCTCGTACCAGTTCTCGTTCGAGCAGCGACCGGACTGGTCCCGCACGTACGCACACGGACACGAATTGCGGGCCTATGCCGACTACTGCGCGGACGAATACGGAATCCGTCCGAAGATCCGTATCAACACCAAGGTGGTCTGCGCCGCGTTCGACGAGGAACAACACCTGTGGCGGCTGGATCTCGACTCCGGAGAACAGATCACCGCGCGATTTCTGATCAACGCCGCCGGGGTGCTCACCACGCCCAAGCTTCCCGACATCGACGGCTTCGACGGCTTCGACGGCTTCGACGGCATCACCATCCACACCGCGCGCTGGGATCACACCCAGGATCTGACCGGCAAGCGTGTCGCGATCATCGGCACCGGCGCGTCAGCCGTCCAGGTCATCCCCGAGATCGCTCCGAAGGTCAAGCACCTCACGGTGTTTCAGCGCACGCCCATCTGGTGTTTCCCCAAGTTCGACGTGCTGCTGCCCAAGGCGGCCCGCTGGGCGATGCGGATGCCCGGCGGCATGGCATTGCAGCGGCTGGCGAGCCAGATCTACGTCGAGTTGACGTTCACATTGTCAGCGCAGTACTTCACGGTGTTCCCGTTGGCCAAGCGCGCTGAAGCCATGGGGAAGGCGTTCTTGCGCCGCGAGGTGCACGACCCGGTCCTTCGCGAGAAGCTCACGCCCGAGTACGCCGTCGGCTGCAAACGGCCCGGGTTTCACAACACCTATCTGTCGACGTTCAACCGCGACAACGTCGAGCTGGTCACCGATCCCATTGACAAGATCACCCCGACGGGAGTGGCGACGGTCGAAGGCGACCATCACGACGTCGACGTGCTGATCCTGGCGACCGGGTTCAAGGTGATGGACATCGACAGCCTCACCTACGAGATCATCGGGCGCGGCGGGGTGTCGATGAGCCAGTTCTGGAGAGAGAACCGACTGCAGGCCTACGAAGGTGTCAGCCTGCCCGGCTTCCCGAACTTCTTCACGGTGGCCGGACCGTACGGCTTCGTCGGGTCGTCGTTTTTCGCATACATCGAGACGCAGACCCACCACATCGTGCGGTGCCTGAAAACTGCTGTGCGACAGGGAGCTTCGCGCGTCGAGGTGACGAAAGAGGCCAACGACCGTTATTTCGCCGAATGCATGCGCAAGCGTCACACACAGATCTTCTGGCAGGACAGCTGCAAGCTGGCGAACAGCTACTACTTCGACAGCCACGGCGACGTGCCGCTGCGCCGGGCCACCACGCTAGGGACGATCTGGCGCAGCCGCCGGTTCCCGCTCGACGACTACGCCTTTACTGCCTGACCGTCGAGATCGACGTTTCGCAGGAGAAGTGCGAGTAGACATCTGCAAAACGTCGATTTCGCGCGCAGAACTAGGCGGCAGGAACTACACCGAGGACTTCAGCTCGTCGACCTTGTTCAGCCGCTCCCAGGGCAGGTCGATATCGGTGCGGCCGAAGTGCCCGTACGCCGCGGTCTGCGCGTAGATCGGCTGCAGCAGGTCCAGGTCGCGGATGATCGCGCCGGGCCGCAGGTCGAACACGTCGTTGATCGCGTTCTCGATCTTGGCGGGGTCGACGGTCTCGGTGTCGAACGTCTCGACGAACAGCCCGACCGGCGCTGCTTTGCCGATCGCGTAGGCGACCTGCACCTCGACCCGGTCGGCCAAGCCCGCGGCAACGACGTTCTTTGCCACCCAGCGCATCGCGTACGCCGCGGAACGGTCCACCTTGGACGGATCCTTGCCGGAGAACGCCCCGCCGCCGTGGCGGGCCCATCCGCCGTAGGTGTCGACGATGATCTTGCGGCCGGTCAGGCCGGCATCACCCATCGGGCCGCCCAGCACGAACTTGCCGGTCGGGTTGACCAGCAGCCGTACCGACGACGTGTCGAGCGTCTCGTTCGCGAGGTCGTCGAGCACAGTGTTGAGCACCTTTTCCCGGATGTCGGGCGCGAGCAGGTTGTCCAGGTCGATGTCGGCGGCATGCTGGGTGGAGATCACGACCGTGTCCAGCCGCGCCGCCCTCGTGCCCTCGTACTCGATGGTGACCTGCGTCTTGCCGTCCGGACGCAGGTACGGCAGCACGCCGCCCTTGCGGACCTCGGTGAGTCGGCGGGCCAGCCGGTGGGCGAGTGCGATCGGCAGCGGCATCAACTCCGGCGTGTCGTTGATCGCATAGCCGAACATCAGGCCCTGGTCGCCGGCGCCCTGCTTGTCCAGCGGATCACCGGTACCCTCGACCCGCGTCTCGTGGGCGGTGTCTACGCCTTGGGCGATGTCGGGCGACTGCTTGCCGATCGCGATGTTGACCCCGCACGAGTTGCCGTCGAAGCCCTTGGCCGAGGAGTCGTAGCCGATCTCGAGGATGCGATTCCGCACGATCGTCGGGATGTCGACGTTCGCCGAGGTGGTCACCTCGCCGGCGACGTGCACCTGGCCGGTGGTGACCAGTGTCTCCACCGCCACCCGCGAGTGCCGATCCTGCTCCAGCAGCGCGTCGAGCACCGAGTCGCTGATCGCGTCACAGATCTTGTCGGGATGACCTTCGGTCACCGACTCGCTGGTGAACAGCCGACCTGATTGGCTCACGGTTCGTCCTCTCGATGCTCGAAACTTAGTTCATCAAATAATATGCTTTGCCTCCGTTGGCAAGGATTTCGCGCAGCCAGTTCGCGGCCGGGGCTACCCGGTGCGGCCGTGCAGGAACGTCACGATCGCGTCCACGATACGACTGGCCATCAACGTCTTGCTGCCGTGCTCCAAGGCCGACTCGGCCCCGTCGGCGGCCAGTAGCCAGCCGTCGTTGCTGTCCGCCTCGAACGCGCGGCCCTCGCCGACGGCGTTGACGACGAGCAGGTCACAGCCCTTACGACGCAGCTTGGCGCGGGCGTGGTCGAGGACGGTGCCATTGGCGTCGCCGGTTTCGGCGGCGAAGCCGACGATCGCGCGCATGTTCGGCAACTGACCCTCGGCGCGCGCCCGCACGGCGCCGCGCAGCACGTCGTCGGTACGGGTCAGCTCGATCGTCGGCGGTGGCGTGCTGCCCTTCTTGATCTTGCTGGGTGACGCCTGCGTGGGCCGGAAGTCGGCGACTGCGGCAGCCATCACCAGCACGTGCGTGTCGGGCGCATGCTTGGACACCGCGTCGTCCAGCTGTTGTGCCGAGCTGACGTGCACGACGTGGACGCCGGCCGGGTCGGCCAACCCGGCGGTGTGGGCGGCGATCAGCGTCACATCAGCGCCTCGCTGCGCCGCTACCCGGGCCAGCGCATACCCCTGCTTGCCGGAGCTGCGGTTACCGATGAAGCGCACGGGGTCGATCGGCTCGCGGGTGCCGCCAGCGGTGACCAGCACCTTGCAGCCGGCCAAGTCGTAAGGCATCGCGTCGCCGCGCGCGAGGAGCAACTCGGCGAACGTCGTGATCTCCTCGGGCTCGGGCAGCCGTCCGGCGCCGGTGTCGGATCCGGTGAGCCGGCCCGACGCGGGTTCCAGGACGACGGCTCCGCGCTGCCGCAGCGTGGCGACGTTGTCGGCCGTGGCCGGGTGCAGCCACATCTCGGTGTGCATCGCCGGCGCGAACAGCACCGGACATCGGGCTGTCAGCAGCGTGGCCGTCAGCAGGTCGTCGGCGCGGCCGTGCGCGGCACGCGCCAACACGTCGGCCGTGGCAGGCGCGACCACGACCAGCTCGGCCTGCTTGCCGATCTGCACATGCGGCACCTCGGGCACGTCCTGCCAGACGTCGGTGTGCACCGGTTCACCGGACAGCGCCTCGAACGTGGCGGCGCCGACGAAGCGCAGCGCGGACTCGGTGGGGATCACCCGGACGCTGTGGCCGGCTTCGACGAGCTGTCGGACCACCGAGCAGGCCTTATAGGCGGCGATTCCACCGGAAACGCCGACGATGATCCGCTTGCGGTCCATTCTCAGCCCGTCTGTTCTTCTCCCGAGAGGCTCTGGGCCTTCTGCTCTTCGCCCGAGAGGCTCATCGCTGCGCCCCGGCCTTATTCGCCCTCGGTGTGCTCGAGCAGGTCGGCGTGGATCTCGCGCAGCGCGATCGACAGCGGCTTCTCATGCAGGCCCGGCTCGACCAGCGGCCCGACGTACTCGAGGATGCCTTCGCCGAGCTGGTTGTAGTAGTCGTTGATTTGGCGGGCGCGCTTGGCGGCGTAAATGACCAGCGCGTACTTGCTCGAAACCCGCTCCAGTAGCTCGTCAATGGGCGGGTTGGTGATGCCCAGCGGCGTGTCGTAGGCGCTCGGGTCCACTGCCCGGTCAGGCACTCCGGACAGTGCGGGGGCCAGCGCCGAGTCGTGCGAAATGCTCACGAAAGATTGTCTCCTGAGAGTGAAAGATCTGGGTTCTGCGGGTGATCACGCCGTGTCCGGCGCGGTTTCCACAAGTAAGGCTATCAATTTTTCGCACGCGGACTCCAATTCGCTGTTGACGACGACCGCGTCGAAGTCGCGCTGAGCTGCCAGTTCCTCCTGAGCGGTGGCCAGCCGGCGCGCCATCACGTCCGGGCTCTCGGTGCCCCGACCGGTGAGCCGTGCCTCCAGCGCCGCCCAGCTCGGCGGCGCCAGGAACACCGTCAACGCCTCGGGCATGGCCCGCTTGATGACCCGGGCGCCGGCGAGGTCGACCTCGATCAGCACTGGGCGACCGGCGCGGGTCGCATCCCGTACCGGCTGAGCCGGCGTTCCCGAGCGGTGCAGGCCGCCGTGGATGTCGGCCCACTCCAGCAGCGCGCCCTCGTCGATCAGGCGCTGGAACCTCTCAGGGCTGACGAAGTGGTAGTCGACGCCGTCCGCCTCGCCGGGCCGCGGTGCCCGCGTCGTCGCCGACACGCTGAAGTACAGGTCGGGCAAGCGGTCCCGCAGGCAGCGGACAACCGTGGACTTCCCGACGGCCGAGGGACCGGACAGCACTACGACGCGCGGACCCGGTCCCCCGCCATTCGTCAGGAGCTGAATTTTTCCAGCAGGGCCTTCCGCTGACGGTCGCCCAGTCCGCGCAGTCGGCGGGTGGGGGCGATCTCCAGCTCGGTCATGATTTCCTGTGCCTTGACCTTGCCAACTTTGGGCAGTGCCTCGAGCAGCGCGGAAACCTTCATCTTGCCGAGGACCTCGTTGGTCTCGGCGTCCTTGAGCACCTGCGTGAGGTTGGTGCCGCCTCGCTTGAGCCGATCCTTGAGTTCGGCCCGCGCCCGACGAGCGGCAGCAGCCTTCTCCAACGCAGCCGCGCGCTGCTCGTCAGTCAACTGGGGAAGGGCCACGATTCCTCCGTCTCATCACCATCGATTTTTCGTGCGGCCGGAGTAAACCAGCCAGCGACGACGACCGTACCCACGCTGTCCGACGATTGCGAACCCCACCCCCTGGTTTTGGCGGCAAAATGCCAGCGTGTCGCGCCGACACGACCCGTCCGAGCGCTTCGGATCGGTGCTGTCCTGCACTGGCCGCGGAGTCGTTGGCAACTGCGGCGAGAGACTATTTTAGCAGTTCAAAGCAAATTCTACCGGTGGCTGAGCAACCCTCGACTCGCTGTGCGGGACAGCCTTCGTAGCGTCGATTGCCGCGCTGAGCGTAAAAGTGCAGGAAATTGCCCGTTCGTGGCAGCCGTGGGCGTGTCGCGCCCGCGTTCGTCGCCGAAACAGAACCTACGGCTGCGATCCGTGCGGAAGCACAACCCAGGCTTCTGTCTCGCTGTCGGGCGCTGCTGCGACGTCGTATGGGATCACCGCTGCCGCAGATACGCGACTGCGTCGCGCATCCGTTCCGCGGCCACTCTTAGTGCGCCGACGTCGGGACCGGCCCGCAGCACCTCGCGCGACACCGCGGGCAGCAGCTGATCCGGCTGTGCGCCACCGAGACCAGCCAGGTTTTCGGCACGACCGCCCTGCGCCCCGATTCCCGGCACGAGCACCGGCCCGCCGAGGTCGGCGAGGTCGGGGACGTACTGCGCGGTGGCGCCGACCACCACACCGACGGAGCCTGGCTCGGGCAGCGCTTTGCGGTTGACGGCCGCGGCGGCGTCCACGATCGACTGCGCCACCGTGCGCCCTGCGGTCTCGGCCCGCTGGACCTCGGCGCCCTCCGGATTCGACGTCGCAGCCAGCACGAACACGCCGCGCTGGTGGGCGGCGGCGGCGTCCAGCAGGGGGCACAGCGACCCGAAGCCGAGGTACGGCGACGCGGTGACGGCGTCGACGGCCAGCGGCGAGTCGCCCGCCCAGGCGGCGGCGTAGGCGGCCATCGTCGAGCCGATGTCGCCTCGTTTGGCGTCGGCGAGCACGAGCACGCCGGCCTCGCGCAGCGCCGCGATCGTGCGCTCCAGCACGGCGTATCCGGCGGATCCGTACGCCTCGAAGAACGCCACCTGCGGTTTGACGACCGCGAAGTCGGCGAACGCAGTCACGCAGATGTCGCTGAATCGGGCGAGCCCGTCGTGGTCATGCGGTAGCTCCCAGTCGCGGAGCAGTTCGGGGTGGGGATCGATGCCCAGGCAGAGCGGCCCGCGTCGTCGGGTTGCGTCGGCCAACCTGGCGCCGAATCCCGGCACCGCTACGGCCCGCTCAGCGTGGTGTGCAGTTCCTGCAGCGACATCACCCCGATGTCACCGCGGATGCCGGCCTCGATGCCCTGGACCGCAGCCGACGCACCCTGCACCGTCGTCACGCAGGGGATGTTCATCGCCACTGCCGCGGACCGAATTTCGTAGCCGTCGATGCGCGGCCCGGAATTGCCGAACGGCGTGTTGATGACCATGTCGACCTCGCCGGCCCTGATCGCGTCCACCGCCGACAGCGCGGGCCGGTCGGGGCTCGGGTCTTCGAAATGCTTGCGCACCTCGTCGCACGGAATTCCGTTGCGGCGCAACATCTCCGCCGTTCCCGCGGTTGTCAGCACGCGGAATCCCAGGTCTGCCAGCCGCTTCACGGGGAACACCAGTGATCGCTTGTCGCGGTTGGCTATCGACACGAACAC
>DASWBF010000482.1:0-18786 GCA_036390735.1 Mycobacterium sp.
ACCCTGGTTGAACAGGTCGCTCTCCAGGAAGCACTGGCCGTCGGTGATCGAGATGACGTTGGTGGGGATGTAGGCCGAGATGTCGTTGGCCTTGGTCTCGATGATCGGCAGGCCGGTCAGCGAACCACCGCCCATCTCGTCGGACAGCTTCGCACACCGCTCGAGTAGCCGAGAGTGCAGATAAAACACGTCACCCGGGTAGGCCTCACGACCCGGGGGCCGGCGCAGCAGCAGTGAGATCGCCCGGTAGGCCTCGGCCTGCTTGCTCAGGTCGTCGAACACGATCAGCACATGCTTGCCGTCGTACATCCAGTGCTGGCCGATGGCCGAACCAGTGTAGGGCGCAAGCCATTTGAACCCGGCCGAGTCCGACGCCGGCGCGGCGACAATAGTAGTGTAGTCCATCGCGCCACCCTCTTCCAGCGCGTTGTGCACGCTGGCGATCGTGGTGCCCTTCTGGCCGATCGCCACGTAGACGCAGCGGACCTGCTGCTTCTCGTCGCCGCTCTCCCAGTTCTGCCGCTGGTTGAGGATCGTGTCCACACAGATCGAGGTCTTGCCGGTCTTGCGGTCACCGATGATCAGCTGGCGCTGGCCCCGGCCGATCGGGGTCTGCGCGTCGATCGCCTTGATGCCGGTCTGCAGCGGCTCTTTCACGCCCTGCCGCTGCACCACTGACGGCGCCTGAATCTCCAAAGCCCGGCGCTCGTCTGTCTCGATGTCGCCGCGGCCGTCGATGGGCTGGCCGAGCGGGTTGACCACGCGGCCCAGGAATGCGTCGCCGACCGGAACCGAAAGAACCTCACCGGTGCGCTTGACCTGCTGGCCTTCTGCGATCTGTTCGAAGTTGCCCAAGATCACGGCACCCACGTTGTGTTCGTCGAGGTTCAGCGCGACGCCCAGCACGCCGCCCTCGAACTCGAGCAGTTCCTGGGTCATCACGGACGGCAGCCCCTCGACGTGGGCGATGCCGTCGCCGGTATCGATGACGGTGCCGACCTCCTCACGCGCCGTGTCGGCGGTGAAGCTGGAGACGTACTCCTCGATTGCGCCCTGGATGTCGTCGGGCGAAATCGTCAACTCTGCCATGGCTTTTCGTCTTCCTGCTTTGGGTATGGATCTCTATTTAAGTTCAGTCGGGTAGCCGGTTCCGGGCCTCCGCCAGCCGTGACGACAGCGCTCCGTCGATCACCTCGTCGCCGATGGAGACCGTCAGACCGCCCAGCAGCTTGGGGTCGACCTCCAGCTGCACGGATACCGGACGGCTGTAGATGCGACTCAGTACCTCCGTCAGCCGATTGCGTTGCGCGTCGCTGAGCTCGGCAGCGGCTTTCGCGTGCGCTATGACTTCGTCGCGACGCGCGACCGCCAGTTGCGCTAGCGCCGCAACGGCTTCGTCGGCGCGGCCGCCGCGGAGCAGATCGACCGTTTGCTTGAGAAGCGCCGCGGTGGTCGGATTCACCCCCTGGCTGCGGTTGAGCACATTCTCGAGCAGCCACACGCGCCCGTCCGCCGGCCGCGTGTGGTCACTGAGCAGAGTTCCCAATTGTGGTTCCGCGTCGAGAATGCGGCCGAACCAGAACAACTGCTCCTCGACCTCTTCGGCGTGGTGTCCGCGTTCGGCCCGAACCATCAGCGCCAGTCGGGCGACGTGCTCGACGGCGTCCACCAGGTTGGAATCAGAGGACCATCGTCCGGATACCGCCGCCTTGAGGATGTCCAGGGCCGAATCGCCGACTTGTCCTCCGAGCACGGATTCCAACAGGCGCGCCTTCGGTTCGGGGTCATTCGACGGGTCGGCCAGGTGCCTGGTCAGGATGGTCTCACGGTTGAACAGCTTGGTGACGGAAGCCAATTCATCGGCCAGAGTTTCCAATTGCCCGACGTTGAGGTCGCCGGTCACCTCGTCGAACCGCTCGATCAACGTGTTGAGCGCTTCCCGGCTGGCTGAACGCAGCTTGGCCGTCGCGGGGTCCTCGATGGTCATGCTCGACGGCGCCATCTCGTCGAGCCCGTCGAGGAACCGGTCGACGGTGGCCGCCTGCGCATCGGAGTCGGAGACGTGGTCGCGGACCAGGCCACCGGCGCGCCGCACGGCTTCGCTGCCCAGATCTTGACGCAGCTGGCGGACGAACTGAGCCCTGAGCAGCTGAATGTGCTGCTGGCCTTGCACTTTGACGCGTTCGACTTCCGCGTCGGCTTGGACTCGCAGCAGTTCAGCGATGCTCTTGGCGTCCGCACGGGCTTCCTCGATGACCCGCTTGGCCTCTGCTTCGGCCTCCTGCAGCGCCTTCTCGTGTGCCTGTTTGGCCTCCACGAGCCGTTTCTCTGCTGCGGCACTGTCCTCGAGCTGCTTGCGAACCGCGTCCTGGCGGTTCGCCATCAACCTGCGCACTGGCGGAACGACGTAGCGCCACACCAGAAACGCGATGACCGCGAACCCGACCAGCTGCCCGATAAACGTCGACATGGCGTTATCGTCCCGTCTTTGCGGCGGCTTCCTGACCGACGTCGACGCCCAGCACCCGGCTGGCCAATGTGGCCGCCAGTGTCTCCATCGACGCCCTCAGGTCGGCGCTGATGGCGTCCGACTGCTGCTTGAGCTCTTCTGTCGCCTTCTGCATCGCCAACGCCGCCTGCTCGGAGGCACGCCCCTTCATGTCCTCGAGGATTTTGCGGCCCTCGCTACGCGCCTCATCGCGGACGCCGGATGCTTCACGCCGAGCCCGCGCCATCTCGGCCCGGTAGTCGGCGTCGGCCGCCGCGAACTGCTTGTCCGCTTGGCGGCCGTTCTCCATGGTCTTGGTGACCATCTCGTCGCGCTCGTGCAGCACCCTCATGACGGGCGGCACGACGAAGGTGCCGATCACGCCGAGCACGATCAAGAAGATGATCAGCACGACGAAGAAGGTGCCGTTCGGGACGAGGAAGTTGCTTTGTCCGCCTTCCTCAGCGACGAACGTCATGGTCACCTCACCCATCGCGGCGAACTACTTGACCGGGGTGGCGAACACGAACAGCGCCATGAACGCCAGGTTGATGAAGTAGGCGGCCTCGACCAGACCGACCGTGATGAAGAACGGAGTGAACAGCCGGCCCTGCGCCTCGGGCTGCCGCGCGATACCGGCGATCAGCGCGTTACCGGCGATACCGTCACCGATACCGGCGCCGATAGCGCCGCCGGCCATGATCAACCCACCGCCGATGAGAGCGCCGGCAGCGATTGTGGGATCCATTCCTATCCTCCTTGATAACTGGTAGTGGACCTACCAGGACTGGTCATACCGGTGGTGCAGGTGTGCGGTCAGTCGTGATGCTCCTCGAGCTCCATCGATTGACTGAAGTACAAGATCGTCAGCAGCGCGAAGATGAACGCCTGGATCGCACCGACGAACAAGTCGAAGCTCTTCCAGATCGCGTTGGGCAGCCACATGATGTACGGCGGGAACAGCGCGATCAGCGCGACCAGGATGCCGCCGGCGAAAATGTTGCCAAAAAGCCGGAGCGACAACGAAATCGGCTTAGCCAGCTCCTCGACGAGGTTGATCGGCGCGAGGAACACGACGTGACCTTTGAGCAGCTTCGCCGGGTGTCCGAGAATACCGCGGCGCCAGATGCCCGCCGCGTGGTAGCAGACGAACACGAACAGCGCCAACGCCAGCACGAAGTTGATGTCCGATGCGGGCGGCGCAAGCAACTCGTGCGGTTTGCCGTCCTTCGAGTACTGGACGGGCAGTACGGAAAGCCAGTTGGCGATCAGGATGAAGACGAAGAGCGTCACGGCGAGCGGCAACACAAATGGGGCCACGCGCAAGCCGATGGTGGTCTCGACCTGGTTGCGCATCTGCACGGTGATGGCTTCGAAGAACAGCTGAACACCGTTGGGAACACCCGACGACGTG
The DNA here is from genome assembly GCA_036390735.1 of Mycobacterium sp. Classification (GTDB taxonomy): domain Bacteria; phylum Actinomycetota; class Actinomycetes; order Mycobacteriales; family Mycobacteriaceae; genus Mycobacterium. The sequence goes on from DASWBF010000482.1 coordinate 3,903, forward strand.
ACCTTGGCCCGCAGGAACAACGCCAGCGCGATCACGATCACCGCGGCGATGGCCGTGGCCAGAATGGTGTCGGTGTTGACGGTAAGGCCGAACCACTTGGCGGTTTCGTGGTGGCCGACCTCGATGGCGCCTTCGGCGAGGAGGGTCTCAGTCATGACGTCGTGCCACTCCCTTCAGCCGTGTCGGCCCCTTCTTTGCGCAGGGCCTTCATGACCGGCAATGCCGTCGTCAACACCAGCAGCACCTGGAACAGCGCCAGCCCGAATACCACACCCAATCCCGTCGGCCGGAAGATGAACGCGATCGTCAACCCGATGACCGTGATCACCAGAAGCCGGGTGGCGGAGTTCAGCGCCATCTTGCGCTTCAGCGGATGCGCCGCGGCGGTGATCGCCTCCACCGAGCGCTGCACCAGTACGGCGTTGAGCAAACCCAGGCCCAGCCCGACGCCGAAGAACATCCCGAACGACGCATGACCCAACGCTGCGGCCGCGGCCACCGCTACGGCGGTCAACGCGATGCAGATGAGCAGCAGCCGGAGTGGGCGAAACGCGACGGAAGGAAACACCAACGGCGCGTCCTGCGCTGGCGTCGTCACCTTGCTACCTCAATCCCGCGTGTCTGGAAGATGGCTGAACGATTCCGGGGTGGCCCGCCGAGCGTATCGGAGGGCAACGGGCGCGGTGGAATCACCCAAGGGGCATCTCCCTATGTCGGTCGTTCTCGTCTCGTCCGGAGGTGGCTCCGACGAGCCGGGGGCCGGCAACCCGCGGTGGTACTTTCGGGTTCTACCAGCACCGTACCACATGGTAGGAAGGCCTAACCGCCACCTACTACTCGTCGTCGTACAGCTCGTCGCCGCGCCGCAGCAGAGGGATCACCGTGACCACGATCGCGACGACGATGGCCGCCAGCATCACCCCGCCGGCGTAGCGCGGGTCGAAGAAGATTGTGCTCGCAGTGCCGAACGCGACGATGCCCACCCAGAGGTAGATCAGCAGCACCACTCTCCGATGGGAATGGCCGATCTCCAATAGCCGATGGTGCAGGTGCATCTTGTCGGGGCTGAATGCGCTGCGACCGGCGCGGGTGCGCCGCACGATCGCGAGCAGCAAATCGAGCATCGGGACGAACATGACAGCGACGACTAGCAAAAACGGCGACAGTAGAGCGAACACATCTCGCGCCCCGTAGGCGTTCTGTGACACCGGTCCCGCTGCGGTGGTGGAAGCGGCGGCCAGCATCAGACCGATCAGCATCGAACCGGAGTCGCCCATGAAGATCCGTGCGCGGTAGAAGTTGTGCGGCAGGAAGCCCAGGCATGCCCCCGCCAGCACCACCGAGATCACCGCCGGCGGGTAGAACAGCACATCGCCACCGTGGTCGCGCAGCAAACCAACCGAGAAGATGCAGATCGCCAACGCCGTGATCAGCCCCAGACCCGCAGCGAGACCGTCGAGCCCGTCGACGAAGTTCATCGCGTTCACGATCCCCACCGTCAGAGCGAGCGTCAACAGAATCGACGACACCTGGTCCAAGACGATTGTCCCGACTCCCCCGATCGGGATGTAGAGGACGCTCCAGGCCACCCCCATCGTGACGAGCACGCTCGCCGCGGTGATCTGACCGGCGAACTTCGTCAGCGCGTCAAGGCCCCACCGGTCGTCAATCAGGCCGATTCCCATGATGATTCCGCCCGCGACGAGAACGGCGGGCATTCCCGAGGAGTAGACGAATCCCCGCATCAGCGCGGGCAGTTGCGAGGCGAGCAGCACGGCCGCCAGCACCCCGATGTACATCGCAAGACCACCCATGCGAGGCGTCGGCTGCACGTGCACGTCGCGTTCCCGCGGACAGGCCACCGCGCCGAGCCGCATCGCCAGCACGCGGACCCAGCCCGTGCAGAAGTAGGTGATGATCGCCGCGGTCAATCCGACGAGAGCAAGCTCGCGCAGTGGAACACCAGCGCCTCGCTCAGAAAGGGCGAGCACGCTGTCGGCTGCCGAGACCACCGAAAAACCGTACTGCACCAAGCTGAGATCAATCCGCCAACGTGGTGGCATCAACGCCGAGCACATCGGCGATTTCGCGGGCCGTGACGGGCCCCTCGCGCAGGATGCGCGGGGTCGTGCCGGTGAGGTCGACGATCGTCGACGCCGCCTGCTGCGCCGACGGCCCGGCGTCGAGGTAGACCTCCACGGCATCACCCAACTGCCGACGGGCGTCGTCGGCAGTGATTGCGGGTGGCCGGCCCGAGATGTTCGCGCTCGACACGGCCATCGGGCCGACCTCGCGCAGCAACTCGATGGCGACGGCGTGTAGCGGCATGCGGACCATTACGGTGCCGCGCCCCTCGCCCAGATCCCACCGCAGCGACGGCGCTTGCTGGACGACGATGCTCAGCGCACCCGGCCAGAACGCACGGATGAGTTCCCGTGCTGTGCCGGGAACCGCAAACGCCAGGCCGTCGATCGTGTGCCACGATCCGACCAGCACCGGCACCGGCATATCGCGGCCTCGTCCCTTCGCCGCAAGAAGCGATGCGACCGCGGCAGGGTCGAACGCGTCGGCGCCCACGCCGTACACGGTGTCGGTGGGGAGCACGACGAGGCGGCCACTTCTCACGGCGCTGACCGCGGCGGAAATACCCGTCGAACGCGCAGCCTCGTCGGTGCAGTCGAAGGTCTGGGTCACGGTGTGGCCTTCCTTCGTGCAGTGACGAAGCGCGGGGTCCCGCCGAAGTCCTGGCGCGCCGTAACCTCCTCGAACAGCTTGGCGCCCTGGATCATTCCGAGGACGGTGGCCGACGCGGCATCGTCGTGCTCGATCGCAAGCAGCCCACCGCGGTTCAACCATCGCCCGGCGAGCACCAGAACCGCGGCGATGATCGATGTGCCGTCCGGTCCGCCGAACAGCGCTTGTGGCGGATCATGTTCTGCGACTTCGGGTTCCAGCTCGGCGTGGTCTGGCAGGTAAGGCGGATTCGCGACGACGAGGTCGACGCGCCCGTCGAGATCGTCGAAGAGTAGCGGATCGCGAACGTCGCCGCGGCGCAATTCCACCGATGTGCCGGCGGTGTTGCGGCTGGCGTACCTCAACGCGTCGGCCGAGATGTCGACGCCGACCACTCGGGCCGACGGTACGTGAGAGGCCAGCGCCGCGGCGAGCGCACCCGATCCGGTGCACAGATCGACGATCAACGGCGGCGATGAGCCGCTCGGGCGAAGAGCAGAAGGCTCCGCCGGAAGGCGTTGCGCCACAGCCCATTCGAGAAGGGCTTCCGTCTCGGGCCGCGGGATGAACACGCCCGGTCCGACGCCGAGGTTGAGCGGTCCGAAGGCGGCGGTTCCGGTGAGGTGCTGCAACGGAATTCGCTTCGCCCGTTCAGCGACGAGTTCGGCGTAGCGACCGAAGAATTCGTCGCCGACGACGTCAAGAATCGGCAACCGACCGCGGCTGGTGCCCGCGACGTGGGCGGCCAGTTCCTCCGCGTCGGTGCGGGCGGAGGCAACCCCTGCGTCGGTCAGCGTGCGAGTGGCCTCGTCGATCGCCCGCCGCAGCCGCGCCATCATGCTTGCTGCAGACGAGACTGCTTGTCGGCGAGCGCAAGTGCGTCGAACAGCGCGTCGAGGTCGCCGTCGAGCACCTGGTCGAGGTTGTGGGCCTTGAACCCGATGCGGTGATCGGCGATCCGGTTCTCCGGGAAGTTGTAGGTGCGGATGCGTTCGCTTCGGTCGACAGTGCGAATCTGGCTGGCTCGGTCCGCCGATGCGTCGGCGAGGGCCTGCTCTTCAGCCAGCGCCTGCAGTCGGGCCGCGAGCACCTGCAAGGCACGGGTCTTGTTCTGCAGCTGCGAGCGCTCGTTCTGGCAGGTGACGACGATCCCGGTGGGAACATGGGTGATTCGCACGGCCGAGTCGGTGGTGTTGACGCCCTGCCCGCCCTTGCCCGACGACCGGTACACGTCGATGCGCAGGTCGGACTCGTCGATCTGCACCTGGCCGACTTCCTCCGGTTCGGGGTAGACCAACACGCCAGCCGCGGAGGTGTGCACGCGGCCCTGCGACTCGGTGACGGGTACCCGCTGCACGCGGTGGACGCCGCCTTCGAACTTCAGCCGCGACCACACCCCGTCGGCCGCGTCGCCCTTGCTCGCGATCGCCAATGTGGCTTCCTTGTATCCACCGAGATCGGACGTCGTCTGGTCGAGCACCGTGACCGTCCACCCGTGCCGCTCGGCGTATCGGATGTACATCCGTGCCAGATCCGCGGCGAACAATGCCGACTCTTCGCCCCCTTCACCGGATTTCACCTCAAGCAGGATGTCGTCGCCGTCGTGCGGGTCGCGCGGTGCGAGCATGTCCGTCAACTGGGTGTCGAGTTCGTCGACCAGCGATTCGAGTTCGGTGACCTCGTCGGCGAACGACTCGTCGTCGGCCGCCAGCTCACGTGCGGCTTCCAGATCGCCACGGGCGGCCTCGAGCTTCCGGTACGTCGACACGATGGGCGCCAGCTGCGCAAAGCGACGCCCGACCTTGCGGGCAGCGGCCTGGTCGGTGTGCAATTCCGGGTCGGCCAGGCGGCGCTCGAGTTCGGCGTGCTCAGCCAGCAGCGCGTCGATCGCCGGCGCGCCGGATTCCGCGCTGTTGCTCTGCGCCACCTTCCTCACCTCCCTCGAACTGTGCTCGAACGCAAACCGACGCCCGTCCGCGCTTGCGCAGCAGATCGGGCGTCGGATAAGCAGCTAGCTGTCGGTTGCGGCCTTGTCCTTGCGCTTGCCGTAGCGCTTCTCGAAGCGCGCGACACGGCCGCCACTGTCGAGGATCTTCTGCTTGCCGGTGTAGAAGGGATGGCACTGCGAGCAGACCTCGACGTGGATCTGACCGCCCTTCTTGGTGCTGCGCGTGGTGAACGTGTTGCCACAGCCGCAGTGCACCGTCGTCTCGACGTAGTCAGGGTGAATACCCGATTTCATGGATGTCCTCTTCAATCGTGGCCCCGGGTCGCCTGGCCTGCGGCATCAGACGTGAACCGGGACCGAGGTGTCGGCGATTGATTATGCCAGGTCAGCCGCCACCAATGCGAAACGCCCGTGGCCGGTGAACTATTCCGCGCGGCACGATCGCGTGCTCTCGCCGCGGATGGGTCGTCAACCTCCCGACGGCGAGCCGTCACGACCAAGGCGATCGCACAGCATCAGTCCAGTTCAGAGACCACTTTGCGGCTGTCCATACCTGCAGTCGTTCTGCTGTAACGGCCCGATCAGCCGACCCGATAGACGCGTTAGGGGGTCGTGGGTCCGTCTTACGGGCAACGGTGCGGTGAGGGACCCGTTTCTTCGGCATAGCGGCCGATTACCGGTGCGGCTGCCGAAGTTGACAACAAGGTGACAGCTTCGGACCTGTCGGGGCGATTCGAAGTTCAGGGTCGCAATCTAGGAGTGATACATGAAGCTGAAAGAGGTTCTGGCCACAGCAACGGTCACGGGTGTCTTGGGCGTCGGGGCGCTCGGCGCGGGGGGCGCTGTGGCGGGTGCCGATCCGGCGCCGTGGCCGCCAGGTCACGGTAACGACGGCTACGGCCCGTCATGGCAGGACAACAACTGGCAGTCCAACAACTGGCAGGGCGATTGGAACGTCGGTGGCAGAGACTGGTGGCGAGGACGTCCCGGCAAGTGGTGGCGCGACGGCGACCTGCCGCCGTGGGGCTATTGGGGAGCGCCTCCGCCGGTCCAGTGGTCGGGGCCGCCGCCGTGGGAGCAGCCGCGCACGATCAACTACTGGGGTTACCAGGCCACACCGGTATGGGATGACGGCTTCCACGGCTGGGGGATCTGGTTGTTCGGCATCTGGATTCCGATCGTCGGCATCGGCGTCTTCTAACAAGCCGAAACAACAACGGCCGCCTTGCTTTTCGGCAGGGCGGCCGTTGGCCTTTAGGAGGCGAACTCCTCGTTCACCGGGCCGGGCGCATTCTTGGACACCTGAACCAGGAACTCGTAATTGGTCTTCGTCTTGCGCAACTGCGACATCAACAGGTCGATGGCCTGGTGCGAGTCGAGACCCGACAGCACACGACGCAGTTTGTGCACGACCGCGAATTCGTCCGGGGACAGCAACAATTCGTCCTTACGGGTGCCCGACGGGTTCACGTCGACGGCCGGGAAAACGCGCCGCTCGGCGATCTTGCGGTCGAGCTTCAGCTCGGCGTTGCCGGTGCCCTTGAACTCCTCGAAGATCACGGTGTCGCCTGTGGACCCGGTCTCGACCATCGCGGTCGCGACGATCGTCAGCGAACCGCCCTCCTCGATGTTGCGAGCCGCGCCGAGGAACCGCTTAGGCGGATACAGGGCGGTCGAGTCGACACCACCGGAGAGAATCCGGCCCGAGGCCGGTGACGCGTTGTTGTACGCGCGGCCCAGTCGGGTGATGGAGTCGAGCAGCACGACGACGTCTTTGCCCTGCTCGACGAGGCGCTTGGCCCGCTCGATGGCGAGCTCGGCGACCGACGTGTGGTCGGACGGCGGACGGTCGAAGGTCGAGGCGATGACCTCGCCCTTGACCGAACGCTGCATGTCCGTCACCTCTTCGGGCCGCTCGTCGACCAGCACGACCATCAGATGGCATTCGGGGTTGTTCTTGGTGATCGCGTTCGCGATGTCCTGCAGGATCGTGGTCTTGCCGGCCTTCGGCGGTGACACGATCAGCGCGCGCTGGCCCTTGCCGATCGGCATGATCAGGTCGATGACACGGGTGGTCAGCCGATCGGGCGTGGTCTCCAGGCGCAGCCGCTGGTTCGGGTACAGCGGGGTGAGCTTGCCGAAGTCGGGACGTTTCTTGGCGTCCTCGACGGACCCGCCGTTGACAGAGTCGATACGCACCAGCGGGTTGAACTTCTGCCGCTGATTGGGCTGCTCGCCGTCCTTGGGCACGCGCACGGCGCCGGTGATGTGGTCACCACGGCGCAGCCCGTTCTTGCGGACCATGTTCATCGAGACGTACACGTCGTTCGGGCCCGCCAGGTAGCCGGAGGTGCGGACGAACGCGTAGTTGTCGAGAACGTCCAGGATGCCGGCCACGGGCTGCACCACGTCGTCTTCGCGCAGCTCGGCGTCGGCGCCGCCGTCACCGCCGCCGCGTTCCCGGCGCCTCCGATCGCGGTACCGGCGACCCCGCCGGCCCTGCCGGCCTTCACCGTCGTCGTCGCCGCGGTTCTGGCCGCCCTGCTGGTCCCCGCCTTGCGGTTGGTCTCCGTCTCGTCGGGTCTCCGGCCTGGTGTCCTCGTCGGTCGACTTGTCGGAAGGGCCCTTGTCGGAAGGGCTCCTGTCAGACGGGCTCCTGTCGGACGGGCTCTTGTCGGCGTCCGCCTTTTCCTGTTCGTCCTGGGTGCCCTCGGTGGCGCGACTCTCGCTGCTCCCGTCACTGCTGTCCGTGTCGGTCGTCGTGCTTTCGCCGTTGTGGGCCTTGCCGATTGGCTCTCCGCGACGTTCGCGGATCGCGGCGATCAACTCGTTCTTCCGCATGCCCGAGGTGCCCTTGACGCCGACCTCGTTGGCCAGCGCGCGCAGGTCCGGCAGCACCATGGTCGCGAGCGTGCCGTCGCCTTGAGGGGCGCGGGCCGGCACGTCCACGGGCGCCGAGGTTGAGATGTCAGGTGTCGCGGTGGTGGGCAGATCCGGTTCTTCGGCGCCACTGCCGGCCGCTATGAGGTCCGTATCGGTCACGGATGTCCTTTCTCTCCCTCGCAGTTTTCGTCATACGAGGGGTTCGGTGCACTCAGCCGATCCGCTGAATGCTTATGTCCCCACCGTCGTCTGTGCAACGGTGATCGCACTGGTTCGCAGCTGTAAGGCGAACCGTCATCCCCGAGAAGAATTTGGTGATCGTCCTACTGTCGGCGCAGGCAGAAGCTGCGATTGCCGGACGGCACCGAGGATAACCCGCTTCCGGACGGGAAGCAAGAAACCTCGGAAACCCCACCCATTACCGAGCGCGTCGCGCCACCACATCAGAGGTCCACCTGACGCCCTCCCCGACCGTCATCTCGCGGACGGCGAAGCCGTTGGCCGCACCGAACTCGAGGATTTCGGCCGGCAGTTCTGGCTGGGTAGTCAACGCGATAACCGCTGGTCCAGCCCCGGAAAGCGCCGCCGCAAGACCATAACGCCGCAGCAGCTTTAGGTATTCCGACGACGTCGGCATCGCCGTGGCGCGCTGCGGCTGATGAAGCACGTCCTCGGTGGCGGCGAGCAGCAGGTCGGGCCGCTCAGTCAGCGCGACAACGAGCAGCGCGACGCGGCTGACGTTGAAACGCGCGTCCTCGTGGCTGACAAGACTCGGCAGCAGCACTCGGGTGGCTGCCGTCAGCGACCGTTCCTCGGGGATTGCCGAGAAGATTCGGATGTCGGGGTGCAGCCGCAACGGCACAGCCGAATACGCTTCGCGGGAGCCGTCGCTCTCCGTCCACGACACCACCGCGCCACCGAGTACGGCGGCCGACGCGTTGTCGGGGTGGCCCTCGAACTCGGAGGCGAGCTGGATCAGCTGCGGCGTGGACAACGGCTTCGAGTGTCCTTGCGCCAGCACACCGTTGGCGGCTGCGAGACCCCCGACCGCAGCCGCGGCCGACGACCCGAGCCCCCGCGAATGCGGGATGTCGTTGCGGCACCGCACCGCAAGCCCGGGGGCCGCGACACCAGCGGCGTCGAGTCCGCGCTCGACTGCGCGTACCACCAGATGCTCCCTGCCGAGCGGAACATGCCCGGCCCCCTCACCCTCGACCTCGACCTGCAGACCGGAATCGATTGTGGTGACGACGATTTCGTCGTACAGGCTCAGCGCGAGGCCCAAGCTGTCGAAGCCGGGACCGAGATTCGCCGCGGACGCCGCCACGACGGCGCGACAGGTCAGGCCGACGGGCAGAAGCTGGCTCACACCAAGCCCAGCTTTTCGACGACCGCCATCGGATCGACGGGGATGGCCGACACCGCCGGTATGCCCTTCAGCGCGGTGTCGGGATCCTTCAGTCCGTTACCGGTGACCGTGCACACCACCATGGAGCCTTTGGTGACCCAGCCGTCCTCCACCGACTTCAGCAGGCCGGCGATGCTGGCCGCAGACGCCGGTTCGACAAACACCCCCTCGCTGCGCGCCACCAGGTGATAGGCGGCAAGGATCTCATCGTCGGTGGCCGCCACGAACCGCCCGTGGGACTGCTGCTGAGCCTCGACCGCGGGCCCCCACGACGCCGGGGAACCGATGCGGATCGCGGTGGCGATGGTCTCCGGCTCCTTCACGGGTTCGCCCAGCACCAGCGGGGCGGCACCGGCCGCCTGCGTGCCCAGCATCCGCGGCAGCCGGTCACTCAGGCCGTCACGGTGATACTCGGTGTAGCCACGCCAGTACGCGGTGATGTTGCCGGCGTTGCCGACCGGCAGCGAATGCACGTCCGGCGCGGTGCCGAGCGCGTCGACGATCTCGAAAGCGGCCGTCTTCTGCCCTTCGATGCGCACCGGGTTGACGGAGTTCACCAGCGCGACGGTTGGAAAGTCGGCGGTGGTCTTGCGGGCGAGTTCGAGGCAGTCGTCGAAATTTCCGTCGACTTGGATGATCTTGGCTCCGTGCATCACGGCCTGGGCGAGCTTGCCCATCGCGATCTTGCCCTGCGGAACCAGCACAGCACAGGTGATTCTGCCGCGCGCGGCGTATGCCGCCGCCGACGCCGAGGTGTTGCCGGTCGATGCGCACAGCACCGCCTGTTGGCCGCGCGCCAGCGCGTCGGTCACCGCCATCGTCATGCCGCGGTCCTTAAAGGAGCCGGTCGGGTTGGCGCCTTCGACCTTGAGATGCACTGTGCACCCGGTCAATTCAGAGAGCCTCGGCGCAGGCACCAGCGGCGTGCCGCCCTCCAGCAGCGTGACGGGCGTCCAGTCGTCACCGACGGGCAGCCGATCGCGATAGGCCGCAATCAACCCCGGCCATGGTTGGTGCACTTTGGATTTCGTCGCAGTCATTCGCCGCTTCCTTCCAGTCGCAGCACGCTGGCGACGTTCTGTACGACGTCTAATCCGGCCAGTGCGGCGACGGTGTCGGACAGCGCGGCGTCGGTGGCCTCGTGGGTGACCACGACGACCCGGGCACCGACCCGTTGCCCGCCCTCGTCGACCACGCCTTCCTGGCGGACCTCGGCGATGCTCACCTCATGTTTCGCAAATTCGGTTGCCACAGTGGCTAATACGCCGGGGCGGTCGGCGACGTACATGCTCACGTAGTACCGGGTCGGAATCATTCCCATCGGCGCTATCGGCAGCTGGGCGTACTTCGACTCGCGCGGTCCACGGCCACCCTGCACCCGGTTGCGGGCGGCCATCACCACGTCGCCCATCACCGCGGACGCGGTGGGTGTGCCGCCGGCACCCTGCCCGTAGAACATCAACCGGCCGGCCGCTTCAGCCTCCACCACCACAGCGTTGAACGCGCCGTTGACGTTGGCCAGCGGATGGCTCAACGGCACCAGCGCCGGATACACGCGAGCCGAAACCCGTTCCTGACCATCGTCTCCCGTGATCCGCTCGCAGATCGACAGCAGCTTGATGGTGCGGCCAAGAGCACGCGCGGAGGCGAAGTCAGCGGGGGTGACCTTGGTGATGCCCTCGCGGTAGACGTCGTCAGCGGTGACTCGGGTATGGAATGCGATGGAGGCCAAAATCGCGGCCTTGGCCGCGGCGTCGTAGCCCTCGACGTCGGCGGTTGGGTCAGCCTCGGCGTAACCGAGCGCGCTGGCGTCGGCGAGTGCGGTCTCGTAATCGGCTCCGGTGGAGTCCATTTCGGACAGGATGTAGTTGGTGGTGCCGTTGACGATGCCCGCCACGCGCAGAACCGAGTCACCGGCCAGCGATTGTGTGAGCGGCCGGATGACCGGAATAGCCCCCGCGACAGCGGCTTCGAAGTACAGGTCGACGTGCGCGCGCTCAGCGGCTTGAGCCAGTTCGCCGGTGGATTGGGCGAGCAGCGCCTTGTTGGCGGTCACGACGGACTTGCCGCGTTCCAGCGCACCGAGAATCGCCTTGTGCGCGGGCTCGACGGGCCCCATCAACTCGACGACGATGTCGACGTCGTTCCGGGACACCAGCGCGTCCACGTCGTCGGTCAGCAATTCAACGGGCACGCCGCGGTCCGGGGCCACCCGCCGCACGCCGATGCCGCGCAACTCCAGCGGCGCGCCGATGCGCGCGGCCAGGTCGGCCGCACTGTCCTCGATGATGCGCACCACCTGGCTGCCCACGTTGCCCAATCCCAACACCGCTACGCCCACGGGCTTTTCGGCACTACTCATGCGCTCGTCACCTCCAAACTCAGTAGATCGTCGACCGTCTCCCGGCGCAGGATCAGGCGGGCCCGCCCGCCTCGCACGGCCACCACGGCGGGACGGCCGATCAGGTTGTAGCGGCTCGACATGGAATAGCAATAGGCGCCCGTCGCCGCGACCGCGAGCAGGTCCCCGGGCCGGATGTCGTCGTTGACCCAAGTATCGCGGACCACGATGTCACCGCTCTCGCAGTGCTTTCCGACGATGCGCGCCAATGTTGCAGGGGCATCGCTGGCGCGCGACACCAACCGCACGTCGTATTCGGCGCCGTAGAGCGCGGTGCGGATGTTGTCGCTCATTCCGCCGTCGACGCTGACGTAGCGCCGGTGGGCGTGGGGCGTGACCGCCACGTCCTTGACCGTGCCTACCTCGTAGAGCGTGATGGTGCCGGGCCCTGCGATCGCGCGGCCGGGCTCCACGACCAGCCGCCGCTCGGGCAGACCGGCAAGGGCGGACTCGTTGCGGACGATGACGGACAGCTTGGCCGCGAGTTCCTCCACCGGCGTCGGATCGTCGTAGGGAAGGTACGAAATGCCCAGTCCGCCACCGAGGTCGATCGTCGAAATCTGCGACGTCTTCTGCACGCCGAGTTCGGTGACGACGTCGCGCAGCAGCCCGATCACGCGGTGCGCCGCGAGTTCGAACCCGGCGACGTCGAAGATCTGTGAGCCGATGTGGCTGTGCAGGCCGACCAGTCGCAGGTGATCGGTTTCGAAAATGCGGCGAATGGCCGCCATCGCCTGGCCGTCCGCCAACGACAGGCCGAACTTCTGGTCTTCGTGTGCGGTGGAGATGAATTCGTGGGTGTGGGCCTCCACGCCGACCGTGACGCGGACGAGCACGTCCTGCACGGTGCCCAGTTGGCCGGTGATGGCGTCGAGCCGTTCGATCTCGGTCATCGAATCGAGCACCACGTGCCCGATGCCGGCGCGCACGGCAGCGGTCAGCTCGTCGACGGACTTGTTGTTGCCGTGCAAGGCAATTCGCTCGGGCGGGAAGCCGGCGTGCAGCGCGACCGCGAGCTCACCGCCGGAGCAGACATCCAGCGACAGCCCTTCCTCGGCGATCCAGCGCGCAACCTCGGTGCACAGGAACGCCTTGGCGGCGTAGTGGACATTCGCCCCGCCGCCGAACGCGACCGCGATCACGCGGCATCGTTCGCGGAAGTCGTCCTCGTCTATCACGAACAGCGGGGTGCCGAACTCGCCGGCGAGGTCCGTCACGCGCACACCAGCAACGCGCACCTCACCGTCGTCACCGCGGACGACGTTGTGGGGCCAGACATTTGGCGGGAGCCCTCCCAGCTCTTGCGGTGTCTGCGGCTTCTCGGGTGCTGCGGCGGGGTGGACTTCCTCGGCATGGCGCGGTCCGGCGGGATGAGCGATCACATGCGCTCCGGGGCAGTGACACCGAGAATTTCCAGGCCGTTGGCGATGACCTGGCGAGTAACCTGGCACAGCGCAAGTCGCGCGGTGTGCAAGTCGGTGGGTGCCTCGTCGCCCTGCGGCAGCACACGGCAGGTGTCGTAGAACCGGTGGTAGTCGCCGGCCAGGTCTTCCAGATAACGGCTGATGCGATGGGGTTCACGCTGCGCCGCAGCGGTTTTCAGCACGCGCGGGAACTCACCGATGTTGCGGATCAGCGTGCCTTCGCGGTCATGGGTGAGCAGATCGAGATGGCCGGTGTCGGGGACGAGTCCGAGCTCGGCGGCGTTTCGGGCGAGCGCGCAGAGCCGGGCATGCGCGTATTGCACGTAGTAGACCGGATTTTCGCTTGACGCCGACGACCACAGCGCAAGGTCGATGTCGATCGGCGTGTCTACCGACGACCGGATCAGCGAGTAGCGGGCGGCGTCGACACCGACGGCCTCGACGAGGTCGTCGAGGGTGATAACAGTGCCGGCCCGCTTGCTCATCCGGACAGGCTGGCCGTCGCGGACCAGGTTCACCATCTGGCCGATCAGCACTTCGACGGTGTCCGGGTCCTCGCCGAGCGCGGCCGCGATGGCCTTGAGCCGAGCGATGTAACCGTGGTGGTCTGCCCCGAGCATGTAGATGCACAGGTCGAAGCCACGGTCCCGCTTGTCGAGGTAGTAGGCGATGTCGGCGGCGACGTAGGCGGGCTGACCGTCGCTCTTGATGACGACGCGGTCCTTGTCGTCACCGAACTCGGTGGTGCGCAACCACGTTGCGCCGTCCTTCTCGTAGATGTTGCCGGTCTCGCGCAGCCGGGCGATGGCCTGCTCGACGCGGCCGCTGGTGTGCATCGAGTCTTCGTGGGTGTAGACGTCGAAGTCGGTGCCGAAGTCGTGCAGGGATTGCTTGATGTGGCTGAACATCAGGTCGACGCCGATGGACCGGAAGGTCTCGTGCTGCTCTGCCTCGGGCTGGCTCAGCGCGTCGGGTGCCTTTTCGAGCACTTGAGCGGCGATCTCGGAGATATAGCTGCCGGCGTAGCCGTCGTCGGGAACGGGCTGGCCCTTGGCGGCAGTGATCAGCGAGCGGGTGAACCGGTCGATCTGGGCGCCGTGGTCGTTGAAGTAGTACTCGCGTACCACCTCGGCCCTCTGGCTGGAGAGCAGCCGGCCGAGAGCGTCGCCGACGGCGGCCCAACGGGTGCCGCCGATGTGGATCGGGCCGGTGGGATTCGCCGAGACGAACTCAAGGTTGATCTTCTGATTCCTCAGCGTCTCGGAGCGCCCATAGTTTCGGCCGGCGTCGATGACGTTGCCGACGATGACGCCCTGGGCCGACGCCGCGAGGCGCAGGTTGACGAAACCGGGTCCGGCGACGTCGGCGGAGGCGATCCCGTCGACGCCGGAAAGCCTTTCTGCAAGCCAGCCGGCGAGTTCGCGTGGGTTGACACCGACCTTCTTGCCGAGCTGGAGTGCCAGATTGGTGGCGTAGTCGCCGTGCTCGGGATTGCGCGGGCGCTCGACCGTGACCGTCGCGGGAAGCGCGGCGGTGTCGAGGCCGTGCTCGGTGAGCACCGCAGCTGCGGTGTTCTTGAGCAGGTCGGCCAGGTCGGCGGGGGTCACGAGGTTCCATCCTATGGGCTGGGCGGATGCCGTCCGAATTCATTCCGGCGGGCTGGCAATTGCCGCGATGCGCTACTCTGGGCGGGCCCAACGGCGCAGTGTCTTGGTGATGCGCCCCCGTAGCTCAGGGGATAGAGCGTCTGCCTCCGGAGCAGAAGGCCGCAGGTTCGAATCCTGCCGGGGGCACTCAAGGTTTATGCAATTCAGACCCTATTTTCTTCCCGCCGGACTGGGCGTGTGCCATCCGCGTGCTATCCGGAGTGGGATGCTCCATCGGGTCTCGGCTCCACGCAACCCCACCTGAGCGGTAGACACAGCATGACCACCGCATCCCTCAACCCTCTACGAGACTGCGATCGTGACGCTTTCCCCGGGTGACCTTGCGGTGTGGAGCAGCCACCTCATGATGGTCGTGCGGTAGTTGTCGACGTGGACCGGATTAAGCGAAAAAGGGCCGCTGAATTGTGGCCCTGATCGTGG
>DASWBF010000483.1:0-5339 GCA_036390735.1 Mycobacterium sp.
ATTCGCGGGCGCATGGGCGCGGTCCGCTTCAAGGCTTTCGACGCCGACGACGAGGCATGCGTTGCGTCGTTGCGTAACACGACGGGCGAGCGTGACTTCGACGAGGCGTGGGCCGAGGGCGCGGCGCTGTCCACTGAGGAAGCTATCGCCTACGCACAGCGCGGCCGCGGTGAACGCAAGCGACCGGCCAGCGGGTGGGCATCGCTCACCCCGACAGAGCGCGACGTGGTACGCCTCGTCGGCGAGGGCCTTGCCAACAAGGACGTCGCCGCAAGGCTTTTCGTCTCACCACGAACGGTCGAGTCCCACCTGAGCCACGTCTACGCCAAACTCGGGCTGTCCTCACGCGTGCAGTTGGTGCAAGAAGCAGCCCGCCACTAACGGCTCTTTCTTCCGACCGCGCCCTCCGCGGTCTCTGCCCACTCGCGCCACTGCCGCGCATTAGCGCGTGCTTCCTCGGCTTCGGCGGACCGGCCAGCCGCCTCGGCCTTTTCGGCCTGCTGTTCGAATTGCTCTGCGCGGGAACTGAATTGCTCGGCGCGGGCCTGTGCCTGCGGGTCGCTCCAGTCTGAGCTGCCGGCGTCGCGCACCCGCTTCTCCACCACCCGCAGTCGACGCTCCAGCTCCGTCCCACGGTCGCGCGGCACCTTGCCGATCGTGTCCCACTTCGCGGCGATCGCATGCAGCTCGGACCGGGCGGCATCCAGGTCGGTGGTGTCCAGCTTCTCGGCACGCGCCAGCAGCTCCTCTTTCGCGGCGGTGTTCGCATGCAGCTCGGCGTCCCGCTCGGCGGTCACGGCGTTGCGCGCGGCGAAGAACTTGTCCTGCGCCGCCTTGAACCGCCGCCACAGCGCGTCGTCGACCTCTTTGGCCGCCCTGCCCGCTGCCTTCCATTCGGTGAGCAACTGCCGAAACGTCGCGGCCGTCGCACTCCATTCGGTGGAGTCGGCCAGCTCCTCGGCGCGCTCGCACAGGCCCTCCTTGGCTTCGCGCGCGCTGGCCCGCTCACGATCCAGCTCGGCGAAGTGCGAACCGCGTCGGCGGTTGAACGTCTCCCGCGCCGCCGAATACCGCTTCCACAGCGCGTCGTCGGTCTTGCGGTCGACGCCGGTGAGCGTGCGCCACTCGTCGAGGATCGCCCGCAGCCGGTCGCCCGCCGTTTTCCACTGCACTGCATTCGTCGCCAGCTCTTCGGCTTCCGCGGCCAACGCTTCCTTGCGGGCGACCTGCTCGGCGCGTTGCTCGTCGCGGCGCTCCTTCTCGGCCTGTGCGGCCTCGTCGGCCCGCTCCCGGATCGTGCTCAGCCGGGCCGCGATCGCGTCGACGTCACCCAGGACGGCTGCGGTGGGCAGACCCTCTTCGAGGGCCGCCGCGGAGGACCGGATCTTGCGGGCGTCGCCGGTGCCCGACGCCAGCCGCCTCTCCAGCAGGTCGACCTCGGTGCGCAGGTCCTCGTAGCGGCGGCCGAAATGTGCGTATGCCGCGTCCGGGTCGCCGGCCTGCCACGACCCGATGACCCGCTCACCAGCGGAGGTGATCAGCCAGACGGTGCCGTCGGGGTCCACCCGCCCGAACCGATGCGGATCGCTGCCCGGGGGACGGCTTGGCCGAGCCGCCGGATGTGCCGGCCGCGGCACCGGCCTCGGGTGGGGTGTGGTCTCGCTGTCCGTCATCTCGTGCACCTCCGCGGGCTGGAACCCGCACCTGCCGCGCTTCGCGGCGCCTGATAACTATGGTCGAAACGACGGAGCCCGAAAGGACATGAAATGTCCGTCGACTCGACCTCCGCTATTCAAGCAGGTCGTCGTGGTACGTGCGCCCACGTTCAGCCAGGTCCCAGGAGGCGTTGATGGCCAAGGCAGACATCGCCGCCCTACTCGCGCTCGGCGCGGCCTTCTTCATCGCGATCGGCGACGTCATCCACCAGCGCTCGGCGCACGAGGTCGCCGACGAGTCGGTCGGCCACGTGCAGCTGTTTCTGCGGCTGCTGCGCGACCGCCAGTGGTGGCTGGGCAGCGTGGTCGCCGCGGTCGGATTCTCGCTGCAGGCGGCGGCGCTGGGCCTCGGTTCGGTGCTGCTGGTGCAGGCGCTGCTGGTCACGTCGCTGCTGTTCGCATTGCCGATGAGCGCCAAAGCCGCGCACCGCCGGGTGACCCGCTGGGAGTGGATCTGGGCGGTGGCGCTCGCGGGCAGCGTCGCGGTGATCGTCACCGTCGGCAACCCTCAGGCCGGCCAGTCGCGAGCGTCGCTGGAAACCTGGACCGCCGTGGTCGCGGTGATGGGCCCGGTGCTGGTGCTGTGCGTACTGGGGGCGCGGATGTGGGCCGGGTCGGTCAGCGCGGTGCTGCTCGCGTTCGTCTCCGGAGCGCTGTGGGGGGTGTTCGCGGTGCTGACCAAGGGCGTCGTCGACCGACTCGACGACGGACTTTGGCCGCTGCTGCGCACCCCCGAGTTGCACGCGTGGGCGCTTCTCGCCATCGCGGGCACCGCGTTTCAGCAGTCGTCGTTCCGGGCCGGCACGATGACCGCGTCGCTGCCGACGATGACGGTGGCCGAACCCGTGGTGGCTTCGGTGCTGGGCATCGTCGTGCTCGGCGAGACGCTGAACACCGACGACGCGGGCTGGTTGGTCCTCGGGTTGGCGATCGTCGCGATGGTGGTGGCGACGATCGCGCTGGCCCGGGGAGAGGCGCTGGCCTCCGACGAGCCGGTGGACGCGAAAACCGCCGCCGCCCCGAGTTCTGCACCAGGGTCGTCGATCCAGCCGATCCACAACCCTCATGCAGAAATCGCGGAAGAAAGCGCTCGCGAAGACCGCCGCTTACCGTGAAGCCGTGCTGACCGCGATCGCGATCATTCCGTCGGCGCCGGTGTTGGTGCCGCAACTCGTCGGCACCGCGGCCGACGAGCTCGCCGACCTGCGTCAGGCCGTGTTCACGGCGGCCGGTGCGCTGCCGGCGCGATGGCTGGCCGTCGGCGTCGGACCCGCCGACGAGGTGGTCGGGCCGCAGGCCACCGGCACGTTCGCCGGGTACGGCGTCGACGTCAGGGCCGGGTTGTCGGCCGACGCCGCCGACGTCGGTGAGTTGCCGTTGAGCGCGCTGATCACGGCCTGGGTGCGGGCTGAGGCCCGCCCAGCGGCGCGCGTCGAGGTGCGGGTGTTCGACCGCGATCTCAGCGCCGACGAGGCGATACGACGCGGACGCGAGCTCCGGGCCGTTGTCGACGAGGCCGACGAACCGGTCGGCGTGCTCGTCGTCGCCGACGGCGCCAACACACTGACCGAGCGGGCCCCCGGCGGCCACGACCCGGCCTCCGTCACCGTGCAGATCGCGCTGGACGACGCGCTCGCCGCGGGTGACGTCGCCGGGCTCGCCGAGCTGCCCGCGTCGATCACCGGCCGCGTCGCGTGGCAGGTGCTCGCCGGACTGGCCGGTGCGGGCCCGCGGTCGGCCGAGGAGCTGTACCGCGGCGCGCCGTACGGCGTCGGCTACTTCGCGGGCGTCTGGATTCCATGACCCGGCCAATCGCGATTGTCGGGCCGACCGGCACCGGCAAGTCGCAGCTGGCGCTCGGCGTCGCCGAGGCTGTTGGCGGCGAGATCGTGAACGCCGACGCGATGCAGCTCTACCGCGGCATGGACATCGGAACCGCCAAGCTGCCCGTCGACGAGCGGCGAGGCATTCCCCACCACCAGCTCGACCTGCTCGATGTCACCGAGAATGCGACCGTTGCCAACTACCAGCGCGGCGCGGCCGCCGACGTCGACGCGATCATGGCGCGCGGCGCGGTGCCGGTCATCGTCGGTGGATCGATGCTGTACGTGCAGTCGCTGCTCGACGACTGGGCCTTTCCCGCGACGGACGCTGCGGTACGCGCCCGCTGGGAACAGCGGCTCGCGCACGTCGGAGTGGCGCAGCTGCACCGCGAGCTGGCGGCGGTGGACGCCGCCGCCGCGGAATCGATCCTGCCCACCGACGGCCGGCGGATCGTGCGCGCGCTCGAGGTCGTCGAACTGACCGGCCGGCCGTTCGCGGCGTCCGCGCCGACCATCGGCAGCCCGCGGTGGGACACCGTGATCATCGGATTAGACTGGGAGACAAACCAACTCGACGAACGCCTGGCGAAGCGCACCGAGCAGATGTTCGACGCGGGCCTGGTCGACGAGGTCGTCACGCTCGTGGACAAAGGACTGCGCGACGGTGTGACGGCGTCGCGGGCGCTGGGCTACGCCCAGGTGATCGCCGACCTCGACAGTGGCGGCGATGGCGCGGCCGCACGGGAGCCGACGTTCGTCGCGACGAGGCGGTACGTGCGCCGGCAACGGTCGTGGTTCCGGCGCGATCACCGCATTCACTGGCTCGACGGCAGCGACGACAGCAACGTCGAGAACACGCTGCAGGCCTGGCGGCACGTATCCTGAGCAGGTGATCTTCGCCAAGGGCCACGGCACCCAGAACGATTTCGTCGTGCTGCCCGACATCGAGGCGACGCTGTCGCTGACCCCGGACGCCGTCGCCGCGCTGTGCGACCGCCGCCGTGGCCTCGGCGCCGACGGTGTCCTGCGCGTGACCACCGCCGACGCCGCAGTCGCCCGGGGTGTGCTCGAGCGGCTGCCCGAGGGAGTGAGCGGACGCGACTGGTTCATGGACTACCGCAACGCCGACGGGTCGATCGCGGAGATGTGCGGCAATGGCGTGCGGGTGTTCGCGCACTTTCTGCGGGTCAGCGAGCTCGAGCTGCGCGACGAGTTCGTGGTCGGGTCGCTGGCGGGACCGCGGCCGGTGCAGGTGCACGGGGTCGACGGCACGTTCGCGGACGTCACCGTCGAGATGGGCAAGACCAACCAGCTCGGCACCGGCGAAGCGGTGGTCGGCGGGCGCACCTTCCGCGGGCTGGCCGTGGACGTCGGCAATCCCCATCTGGCGTGCGTCGACCCGGATCTGAGCGAGGACGCTCTGAGGGCTTTGGACGTCGCCGCGCCGGTGTCGTTCGACCGCACCCAGTTCCCCGACGGCGTCAACGTCGAAGTGGTGACGGCCCCGGCCGAGGGTGCGGTGTCGATGCGGGTACATGAACGCGGTGTCGGCGAAACCCGTTCGTGCGGAACGGGAACCGTCGCCGCCGTGGTCGCAGCCCTGGCCCACGACGGCGCGACGACGGGCTCGCTGACGGTCCGCATCCCGGGCGGCGAGGTGGACGTCACCGTCACCGCCGCGACCAGTTACCTGCGCGGCCCGTCGGTTCTGGTGGCCCGCGGCGAGATCTCGGAGGAATGGTGGCGGGCCCAGTGACGTTAATTCAGATGCGCGTCCGACGTTCGGCGTGCACCATCACTT
>DASWBF010000484.1:0-3178 GCA_036390735.1 Mycobacterium sp.
CCTCCCCCCAACGTGGGGCAGATGTCGATGTCGTTGCGCGTGCCGGCGCCCAGCCTTATCTGGGTCCACGGACGAGGGTCCGGCGACATGATGATTGATCGGGTGCCCGACGTGCGGGCTGCTAAAGAGTGCGGCCGCTCATTCTTTCCGGGAAGTCCACCCGACAGCGGAGTGGCGACAGGAAAACTGCGGGAGCTGACCGCAGGCATCAGCTGTATGGGCAGGGCACGTGCGCAACGCATGGTTAGGCGGCCACCTCCTGCGCCGGGGTGTCTGGCAGCGCCAGGGCGGCATCGCCGAGCTCGCGCAGGGTGTGATAGCAGCGGTGCAGGATCTTGCGCTCCACCGCCAAGGTGGGGTTCTTGCCGTTGTGGCCGTCGTGTTTGGCGGCCAGCGTGTGGTAGTAGGCGTGATCCGGGGAACCGCGGCGCGCGGCGCATTTGGCCGCCTCAAACGCCGCCCAGCGCAGCTGCGGTGAGCCCTGCCGCGACAGGTGCCCCGGTGAGCGTTTGCCGTCGGAGGAGTAGACGGTGATATCCAGCCCGGCAAACCGCACCAGCTGATCGGAGCTGGAAAACCGGCGGGCATCACCGATCTCGGCCCAGATGATCGCCGCGCACAGCCAGCCGATGCCGTACTGGCGCTGCAGCGCCTGACAGCCGCGTTGGCGTCGCGCGAAGCCGACCAATTGGGTTCGCAGCGGCTCGATCTCGGCGCTGAGCTCATCAATGCGGCGTAGCGCGGTGTCCACGTACTGGCGTCCCGCCGGCGACAGCTCAGCGTGCGCGAGCGCCGCGCGGCCCGGTTCGGATAACAGCGCTCGAATCGGTGGGCAGCCCTGATGGAACAACTGGGCGTGGATGCGCTGCTGCCAGGCGCGCCGCTCGTCCATCAAGGTGCAGTACAACCGGCCCAGCGTGCGGACCTCCAGCACGTGCGCCGGCGGGATCCACGACTCCGGGAACCGGCCCTCCACCAGCAGCGTGCGCAGCAACCGGGCATCGGCGCGGTCGGTCTTGGCGCGCTTCTTGGGACCCCGCAACGCCGCGATCTCGGCCGGATCACCCAGATGCGCCACCACCCCCGCCGCGGCTAGCTCCTCGACCACATACCGCCACCCGGTGCAGCCCTCGAGCGCGAACTCGCCATCACCGGCCGGGCAGTGCTCGCTTAGCCAGCGCCGCAGCGTCTTCCGCGTTGCCGGACGGATCTGGCCCCACCGGACCAACCCGTCGTTATCCACATAGTCGAACGTGATCTGCTGCCGGTGCACGTCAAACCCGCCTACAATCGTCATTGGGACCTCCTCAAGCTCCGGCGGATTCCAGTGAACGTCGCAACAGGACAGTTGCAACACTAGTGGGGTGAGGGGTCTGCCGGAGACAGATGTTGCGCGGGTCCAGCGGTGGTGCCGGGACAAGGTGCCTGCGCATGTCCGTGACCAGGTGCGAGTCGAGGTAGACGTTGCTGAGCGTCATCTGACGATCGTGGAGTGCCGGCCGCCGTGGCGGGCGGATATGGGCGCGGAGTGGACTCGGTTCCCGATTGCGCGGCTGCGCTACACGAAGACCACCGGCGTGTGGTCGTTGTATTGGCGCGACCGCAACTTGCGTTTCCACGCCTATGACCCGGTGTCGCCCACGGCCAGTATCGAGGAGTTGTTGGCTGAGGTGGAACGCGATCCCACAGCGATCTTTTGGGGCTGACCAGCCGGTGTCGCTTATGCGGTCCTAACCGTAACGGCATCGGTGATCAGGTCGGCCGGTCGGGCCCAGCCGCGAGTTTTGCGTGGCCGGTTGTTGATTTCGTCGGCGACCCGCTGCAGTTCCTCGGGCGAGATGTTGGCCAGGTCGGTGCCTTTGGGAAAGTAGTCCCGCAGTAGGCCGTTCGTGTTCTCATTGGAGCCGCGCTGCCACGGCGAGTGTGCGTCACAGAAGAACACGCGTGTGCCGATGCGGGCGGTGATCTGTTGGTGCAGCGAAAGTTCCTTGCCTTGATCCCAGGTCAGCGTCCGCCGAAGATGGGGGGCAAGAGCGCCCAGTGCGACGGCGACGCCGTCACGCATCGCCTCGGCGGTCGGTCGCCTCGTGGGCACGTGGACCAGGATCAAAAAGCGAGTTACGCGTTCGACGAGAGTGCCGATCGCCGAACGGTTTCCGGCACCCATGATGCAGTCGCCCTCCCAATGCCCTACCTGCACTCGGTCTTCAACCTCAGCGGGTCGATCAGCGATCATCGTCATAGCAGTGAGCCGACCACGGCGTTCTAGCCCCTGGACGCGGCGGCGGCGTCGCCGACGCCGCCGTTTGGCCGGACGGGTCAAAGCGATCCGCGGATCATAGATCGCCTGGTAAATCGATTCGGTACACAGGTGCCGCTCGGGTTGGTTAGGGAACCGCATCGGCAGCTCGTGGGCGATCTGCTCAGGACTCCACCGCTTGCCCAACAGCTCAGCAACGACACCATAGAGCTGCTCGTCACGCGCTAAGCGCCGGGTGCGCGATGACCGGGATTGCCGCTGGTTGCACAGCCGCTGCGCCGTCGCCGGCAAGTAGCGGCCCTGATCGTCAGCGTTGCGGCGAAGCTCCCGTGACACCGTCGAGGCCGCCCTGCCCATCTGCTGGGCAATGCCGCGCACACTGACACCCGCACGGCGCTCGTCAGCCATCATCGTCCGCTCGGCCAGCGACAAATACCGAGGATGCCGCTCCTTGGGTTCTGCAAGACTCACCGGTGGATAGTGCACCGACTCGCCGGCCGTGTTCAGGATTGTGCGCCCATAGCGCCAGCGTGTCCCTGTCCTGCGGTTGATTCCCACGATCCGGCACGCCTCGGAGTTGCTCACCCCCTGCCCAATCAGCCGAGCGAACCGCTCCTGCTTCTCCACGACCATCTCGCCGTGTCGGGTCTTGCGCACAGCGCCCACCGCAACCTCCACATAGCCTCGGTGTTGCGACGTTCACTGGAATCCGCCCCTGTCACGGCCAGCCTGGCATTCAGCGCGCACGAGGTGCTTGAGGCCGCATGGAAGAACAGCGCGGACGACGAGCGGATGCTGTGGCAGGGCCTGGCCCAGCTCGCGGTCGGCCTGACCCACGCCCGCCGGGGTAACGCCCGCGGCGCCGTCACCCTGCTCCACCGCGGCACCCAGCGCATCCGCACCCGTCCGCCGGGCGGG